>JBMUAP010000015.1:0-15621 GCA_049454155.1 Blastocatellia bacterium | reverse complement strand
CTGCTCTCCGCGCCAGACGCGCACTTCGACTGGTCCCGGGTTGAGCCCTGGCGGCACGGGAACATTGACCTGGAACTGGTCTGTCCGACCACTGCCGACCCACTGCCCAACGTAGACAGGCGCGATCCCGAACCCGCCAACCTCGACCCGCACCTCTTCCCGGGTCGTCGCCGCCGGCAGCCCTTCGACGGAGAGGGCGAGGCTGGCCTTGCCGCCGCGGACGGGAAACTGGTGGTCGTAGCTCGTCGCATTGATGATATCGGCAATCCGTAACGAGGGGGTCGACTCGCCGGGCCGATCGTCCCAGGTACGATAAGCCTTAATAAAGGCGTGGGTCGTCTCCTGGCGAAGAAATTCGGTGCGGGCAAAGCCGGCGGCGCGCAGCATCCGCGTCAGACAGTCGACATTCGGTCCCCACCAGTTGTCATACTGTCCTCCCAACTCATCGATCTCGTAGAACTCCATGATCGGTCGATTGGAGGAATAGAAGTTGTCGATGACGTGAGAACTGATGATCGCGACATCCCGCGTCACCTCACAGACCTGTTCAAGCCCGAGCAGGGGGTGTCGCAGATGGTAGAGCACGCCGAGAAAGAGGACGATGTCGAAGCTTCCGAGTCGTTCGCGGGTGACATCGTAGACGCTCAACTCGTGAAACTCCGCCTTCGATCCGAGGGCCTCGCGCGCCTGGAAGAAGTTCTCCGGGCGCCAGCAATCGACCGAGACAACCGTGGCCCCGTGGCGCTCCATTTCAAAACTGTAGAATCCATCCCAACAACCAATATCGAGCGCACGACGGCCCGTGAGGTCCTCGGGGAGGCCGAAAAGCTGATAGATCTCCGTCAGCTTCTCAAAGGAATGCACACCGGGCGTCAGGTAGCCGTCTCCGAGATCGATGCTATGCCACCACGATCCCGCCAGCATGGCCTCCTTGAACTTGGCTGTATTCTGATTGATGTTGCGCCGCAGTTGCGTATTTTCCATAAAGGTCTGACCTGTCGATTCTTTCTATTGTTCCATCCATCCACAAAAGAGGGTAGTATAGAACTTTTCGCGCGCCAAGGCCATCGGGTGAAAGAGAGATCAGAATGGCCACAGGGAGCTCCAGAGGCATATCGAACTGAGATCTCGGGATGATTGCCGCCGGGTTGGATCCAGGGACCCACCTTATGAGAAGAGGCAGCCTCTGGCCAACCATCGACAGACTTGAGGGAGTCGGTTCCCCTGGATAATCGGACGGAAGGAAGACCGAGAACGAAATGCGAGTAGCAATTGACGCGATCCCGCTGGTAACGGCCAAGACAGGAATCGGGCACTATACGGATGCGCTGACCGATTCACTGGCGCGGATCCACACGGATCACCAGTACACCCTCCTCTCCCCGTTCGATTTCGCGTTCCCGGTGCGGAAGGGAACACCGCCCAACTTGAGCAAGGTCTTCCTGCCGATGCGGTCGATCTTTCGGCACTGGTGGTTGGTCGGGGCTTGGGCTTTGATGCAGATGTCGGCCTTTGACCTGTTTCACGGGACGAACTACTGCATTCCGCTCTTCGCCCCCTGCCCAACCGTCGTGACGGTCCATGACCTCTCCCTCTTCAACCAGTCACATACCCACGACGACGACAATGTCAGACGGGGAAGGCGACGGATCCCAGTGATGATGAAGCGGGCGAGCCTGATCATTGCCCCGAGTGAGTGGACTCGACAAGAGATTCTGGCGAGGTTTCCGATTCATCCGGAGCGGATTCGGGTCGTCGCCGAGGCCGCCCGGGAAGGGATGGTCCCCCTCCCCCCCGAAGCCTGTCAAGAGGTGCTGAAACGACACGGACTGACGCAGCCTTACCTGCTCTATGTCGGAACCATCGAGCCGCGCAAGAACCTGCCGTTGCTCTTGCGCGCCTATCACGCTCTCCTTACCTCGACCCCACATCGCCCACGACTGGTCATCGCCGGGGGAAAGGGATGGAAATACGAAGAAGTGTTCGGCTTGGTCGATCAGCTCCAGTTGCGGGAGCAGGTGCAGTTTCTGGGGTACGTCGACGATGAGGATCTCCCGGCGCTCTATTCGTCGACCGCCTGCTTCGTCTATCCTTCCGTCTACGAGGGGTTTGGACTGCCTCCGCTGGAAGCCATGGCCTGTGGAGCTCCCGTGATCACCAGCAACGCAACCAGTCTGCCGGAAGTGGTCGGGGAGGCTGGCTTGACGCATCCGGCATCGGAGGCAGAGGCGTTGACGGCCGGCTTGGCCCGGATCCTCGGGGAGACGGGACTGCGCCAGCACCTGCGAGAAGCGGGCTTGGCACGATCCGCGCAGTTCTCCTGGGATCGAGCCGCCCGGGAGACGCAGGCGATCTACGATGAAGTCTTTGTCAAGTCTCTCCAAAAAGCACGAAGAAGATGAATCCAATCAAATTATTTCTTCGCAATGTACGTCGCCTGTTCCAGCGGGATCTCCGCGCCGACGCCACCGAGTTCGAGTCCCGTCTCCTTGCCCGCCTCGATCACCACGAACAGATCACCCGGGAGCGGGAAGAGGCGCAGGCCAGCCACCTGCAGTCGCTGGTTGAGGAGCGGCTTGCCCAACTGGGGCAAGAGATCCACACGAATCGAGTGGCCAGCGACGAGTGGATTGGCCGACTGGATCAACGCCTGGAGGAGCGGCTCGGAGCGATGGATACTCGTATCGAAGAGCGCCTCCAAGCCGTGGACAGCCATTTCGACCAGCAGGTAGCCGTCGTCGATGCCCGTTTTGACACCCGATTCGAAGCGATCGAGATCGGGCTCGATGAACGCTTGGCGGAGGTGACTACCCGCCTCGACCAACAGTTCAACACCCTTGATCAGCGCCTCGAAGAGCAATTCAGAACGATTGACCAGCGTGTCGACGACCGATTGGAGGCAATCGAGCGGCAGGTGGATACCCGCTTCGAGGGGATCGAGACCCGCCTCGATCAGCGAATGGAGTCGATCGAGCGGCAGGTCATGGAGAAGGCGGATTTGATCGCCACGGCCCAAGATCAGCGGGCCAGCCAGCACGAGCAGAGCGTTGACCAGCGTGTCGAGGAGCGATTGCGGTCGATTGAGCGGCAGATGAAAGAGATCGTCTCGGACTACCTCCGAGGAGTCGATATCCGGGTCGATGACCGACAGGCCGGAATTGACCGCCGGATCGACGATCGATTTCGCGGACTCGACCTGCGGATGGACGAGCGGATGGAGGCGCACGAACTGCGGACGGATCGCACGCTCGAGTTGAATCGCGAAGGAATCATCGACCGGACAGACCTCATGCTCCAGGTCTTCGAGCAGCGTTTGGACCGGTTTCGGAAGCTGCTGTCCCAGCCAATCAACGCGCCGGGTGAGTCGACTGTCCCCGTCGAGCAGCCGACCGAGCCTTCCTATCTTGACGAGGAAGTGCGCTCTTTTGGGAAGCTGATCGAAGAGGAGTCGGCGGCGGGAGAGTCCGGCAGGCTTCCCGGACAACTTTCATCTCACCCTGACCCAATCGATCCGATCTATCCGGGGATCGTTGCCTGGGAGAAGAACGCCCGCGACGGCTTGAACGAGTTTCGCCCTGAGGAGCGGGAGATCGCCGACTACCTGCGCAACTTTCTTGAGGATCCTGATGACGAGGGGGGCTACGTTCAGCAGCACTTGCGACGCTTGGTGGGGACGATTCAGCGGATTCCTCCGCCGCAGCGAAGCACTGCACAGCTGCTCGAGTTGGGCAGCCTCTTCTCGTTGGCGCCGGCGATTCAGCGATTCTGTGGATACCGGTCGATCGTCGGAACCAGTTGGTGGGAGGGGGAGGAGGGCGTGGTCGAGCGGACCTACCGCCAACTCCGGGGAGGAGATGATCAGCTGACCATCCCGATCCACAACTTCAATGTCGAGCAGGACCCTTTTCCCTTCGCAGATCGGACCTTTCGCGTGGTCCTTTGTTGTGAGTTGATCGAGCATCTCCAGCGAGATCCCATGCATATGCTCTGGGAGTGCAACCGGGTACTGGAGGAGGATGGGTATCTGCTCTTGACCACCCCCAATATCACCAGTTGTCGATCGATCGAAGGGGTTCTCACCGGCTACTCTCCGTATCACTTCTCGCAGTACAACCTGGAACCACCTTTCGATCGACATCATCGGGAGTACGCGCCAGCAGAGATTGAGGCGGCCTTGCGGGCGGCGGGCTTTGAGACTGTGCAACTGGAGACAGAGGACGTTTGGCGCCGCTCGAATCCGCTGATTCTCCAACTGCTCGAAAAGGCACACCTCTCGACAGATCTCCGCGGAGACAACATCTTCGCCCTGGCGCGGAAGATCGGCGCTCCGGTCGAGCGGCATCCGAAGGCACTCTATGTCCCCTGATCAAGAGCTGACCCTGGCGGAAGAAGGTCTCGAGACCAACCGGGAGATGGGCGAGGAGGAACCGCTCCGGCTGATCGTCGAAGAGGAGGCAGCGGGAACGCGCCTCGACACGTGGCTCGCCTCGCAGATCTTGACGACGAGCCGAACCCAGCTCCGGCGGGCGATCGAGGCCGGCAAAGTCTTCGTCGATGATCAACCGATCGACAAGCCCGCCTATCCGGTCAGCTCTGGCGAAATCGTCCAACTGACGATCGTGCCGGTCGCCCCACTCGAGGCCAAGCCCTCCCCCATTCCACTCGACATTGTCTTTGAGGACGAAGCTATTCTCGTGCTTCACAAACCCGCTGGAATGGTGACTCACCCAGGTGCCGGAGTGGCCGATGGAACCTTGGCCAATGGGTTGGTCCACTATTTTCAGCAGCAGCAGCTGGCGCTCCCCCGGCGCGGCGGGCCTTCCAGACCCGGCATTGTGCACCGGCTCGACGTCGGAACCTCTGGGCTGCTGGTGGTCGCGCGAACCGATCTCGCCCATCTGCGATTGGCCGAGCAGTTTCAGTCGCGGCAGGTACGCAAGCGGTACGAGGCGCTGGTGCACGGCGTCATCGAGGAACCCTCTGGGCGGATCGAGGTCCCGCTTGGGCGAGATCCACGCAGTCGGGTCCGGATGGCCGTACGCCCAGCGGGCGAGGGGCGCGAGGCCCTGACCTTTTATCACGTCAAGGAGCGACTCGCCGAATTTACCTACCTCGATGTCGAGATCAAGACGGGTCGAACCCATCAGATTCGTGTCCACTTGGCACACCTACGCCACCCGATCGCAGGCGACCCCCTCTACTCGGAAGGGCGCGCCAACTCATTGCGCTCGGCCAGAGCGAGAGCCGCCCTCACGCGACTAGGACGACCTTTTCTCCACGCTGCTACCCTCGGCTTCTTCCATCCTCTGGAAGGGGATTGGCGAGAGTTCACGGCCCCTCTCCCGGCGGACTTGAGCGCATTGCTCGCGGGGCTCCGCGAGTCCAATTGACCGAGATCGGTCGGGCTTAGAGGCGCAGGAAGAGGCGGCGACGGTAGAGCCCCCACATCACGACCCACCAGAAGGCGAGGAAGGTCAGCGCATAGGCCACGGAACCATTGCGCGGAGAGAGCCAGTTGGTGAAGAGACGGCGGTAGAAGATTGCCTGAAGGGGGATCGACAGGCCGTCCGGACCTGTCACCCGGATGACCTGGAGAAGGTCCGCCGCGAGACCCGTCAAGACAAAGAGGGCGAGGGCGTTGACCCCGAGGACAACGAAGGGAAAGGCCCACGCGCGAAAGCCCTGCAGGTCGACCAGCCAGAAGCAGAGGGCGAGCAACTGCAGACCGATTCCTCCCGTAAAGAGGACGTAGGAGCTGGTCCAGAGTGCTTTATTGATGGGGAAGAACCCATCCCAGGCCCAGCCGGCGAGAAGGCAGAGGATCCCCACCGCAAAGAGGCCAGCGGCCCTCTCCATCGGTGGCCGAGTCGAGCGGAGCCACTGCCCGGCGAGGACTCCAATCAGCGTGGTGGCCAGTGCCGGGAGCGTACTGAGAATGCCTTCGGGATCGTAGCTCGGCCGGTAGATGTGCCCGGCGAGAAGGGTCCGATCGATCCAGGAGGGGAGGCTGCCCTCGCGGCTGAGGTCGCCGGCCACGCCCCCAGGTGCAGGGATCCAGGTCAGCAGCATCCAGTAGCCAACGAGAATCCCTCCTGTCAGAAAGAGCATCCCACGACGTCCCAGCCGGAGAAAGAGGAGCGCTGCCACCCCATAACAGATCGCGATCCGCTGCAGAACGCCGGGAATCCGTAACGTCTGCAGCCGTTCCCACGCCGACGGATGTGGGGGGAACCAGTTGAGGAGCAGTCCGAGCAGGAAGATCAGCAATGTTCGTCGAGCGATCTTTCGGTGAAGATCGGACATCGACCCGCCCGTCGCCCGACGGTTCTCGAGCGCCATCGGAATCGCGACCCCCACAATCAAGAGAAAGAAGGGGAAGACCAAGTCGGTCGGGGTCCATCCGTGCCAGTCGGCGTGCAGCAATGGCGGGTAGACGGCCGACCAGTCGCCCGCGTTGTTGACGAGAACCATCCCGGCGATCGTCAAGCCACGGAACACGTCGAGTGAATGAAGTCGGAGTCGGCTGGGGGACTCTGACGAGAGATTGGACGAGTCAACCGCAGTATCTGGCAGTGGCATGCGCGAGAGGGCCTCTCTTCCTTGTCTTTTTCAATTGGTTGTTTTTCGATTGCTTGCGTCTATCTGCTTATACGGATTCGGGGAGGGTCAGAATCTGGTGCGCCGGCAGTCCCCTGCCTTGCGCCTCGGCGAGAAAATGGGCGGTGACATCCTGAGGGCCCCGGGAATGGCCATCCCAAACGACCAGCGCCAAGACGGGAATATCGGCCGCCGCCGCGATCTGCTCTGCCTCGTGGAGCAGATCCAGATTGGTCTGAAAGTAGGTCTCTTCCCCCTCCATTGAATAGGAGTGGAGCAGCAGATCCCCCTGGGCCTCGACTTCGGCGACGATCTGATCGTAGCGCTCCCCCCAATCACCTGGACGATCGACGACGGAGGAGGCGCGAAACTGCGCGATGCCAAATGGGAGGAGGATCCGGCGGCGAATTCCGAGTCTTCCCGCGACCTCCAATGCCAGCAGGTCCGCCCCACAGGCTGCGGCGCAGACAAGCGTCGTCGCACGCGCCCCCTTCAACCATTGACCAATGGCACTTTTAACCCGCTCCAGCTCTGCTTCGGGGAATCGCACCGGGTTCGCTCCAGGGGCATCCACCCGACGACCTGCCAAGACGACTACGGTGGCCATCTTCCTTCGTCTCCCTTCCCGACCGTCTGTTGACGTGATGTGGATTCAGCCCAAGACTCGCTGCCCGCTCCCGCAAGGCCCCGCTCAGATCAGACGCAGGGGGGGGAATTGCGCCCTTCTCGGCTTGGCAGCCTTCTTGGCATTGGCACGGAATAAGTGCGCAGGTGCGAAAAACTGGGCAACCTGGTTATCGTCCGTCCGGGAGTTTCGACAAGGCGTCGACTTGGCCCAGCAAGATCCGCCGGAGCCGCTTTGGAAGCACATAGCGGGTGGCGAGGACAATCCGATTGACAATCAAAGCAAGGTCACCCGGCCCTTCCCAATGCTCGCGGAGCAGGTCCTCCCCGCTCTGGTGAAGCAGGCGCAAGATGACCAGCGCAACGAGGTAGAGATCATCTACTTGGCCGATGAAGGGAATGAAGTCGGGAATAAAATCGAGCGGCGTCAGCACGTAGGTCAAAGTACCCAGCAAAAGGGTCTTCTCCCCAACGGGGACCCGACGATCCCACAAGAGCCGATGGAGCAGCTGCGCCAATCTGGGAAGGAACAACAAGAGATCACGCACCCGTAACCTTGCTTGGCCCCGCTTCCCTGCTCCCTCTTCCTCATTCGACGAGTTCATCCGCACCATCCCCGCTGGTCCTTTGACCGAAAGCACTTTCCCTAAACGCCACTGCCTTTCAGCCATCCTCGTAATCCTCGTAATCCTCGTAGTGGTTGATCCCTCCAAGGATTGGTGGTTAAATGCCGGTGAGCATCTCCTTGAGATCTCTACCAAGTGGCCCATTTAACCACTGTGAGAACTGAGATTCAATTGCCCTATGACTGTGGAACATTTCCCAACAGATGCGTTTCCCGATTCTCTTGAACTGACAGAGGATGGTGCGGTACTCGTAGTTCACTGGGAGGATGGGATGTCGAGCCGCCACCGACTCGACCAGCTCCGCGCGGCTTGTCCTTGTGCCATGTGTCAGGGACATCACCCATCGGAGAGCCTTCACCTCCGACCGGAACAGTTTCCCGGCATTCAGATCAGTGACCTCGCTCCCGTGGGACGCTATGCCTACCACATCGTCTGGAGTGATGGGCACGATACGGGCATCTACACCCTGCGGATGCTGCGCGAGCTCGGGCAATCCTCCACCTGATCTGCAGCGCATCACGGGGATCCCATCGTTCCTCCTCCTTGCTCTCATCAACCTCTAAGTAGAAAGCATCCAAGATGACAAACCCCAACACGAGATCGATCTCCCGCCGCAAGTGGCTCGCCACGGCGGGGACTGCGGCCATCGCCGCCCCGTGGATCAGCGGCTGCAAACAGACCTCTCCAAAGGCCACCCCGGCACCAGCGGCCCCATCGGAGGTGCTGCTTCGTGAATTTGAACCGAAGAGCATGCTCCACGTGCCCGAAACCAGGATCGAGCGGTCACGATTTCCAGTGATCGATTATCACACCCATCTCTCGTTTGTCAGCCGCAAGGCGACCCCGGAAAAGGCCAATTTCCGGGCGAAACGGGAGGAGGTCCTCGCGGTCATGGATCGGAAGAATGTCCGCATGATGGTCAATCTGACAGGCGGCTACGGGGCCGCTCTCGAGGAGACCCTCAATTACTGGCAGAAACCGGCGCCAGATCGATTCTCTGTCTTCACGGAGCCCTGGTTCAACCGGTTGCGCGAAGCCAACTACCCCACCTTTCAGGCCGAACAGATCGAGCGGGCGAAGCAGTTGGGGGCGAGGGGCATCAAAGTCCTCAAGACGCTCGGACTCTACTTGCGCGAGGAGATCGACACGGGGGCACTGGTGAAGGTGGACGATCCACGCTTCGATCCGATGTGGGAGGCTGCCGGTGGAACGGGCCTCTCGGTCGCGATTCACACCTCGGATCCGGAAGCGTTCTTCCTGCCAACGGACCGTTTCAACGAGCGGTATGAAGAGCTGAGTGCCCATCCCGATTGGTCCTTCCACGGCAAGGACTTTCCCTCCAATCGCGAACTGCAGGAGGCCCGCTTGCGAGTCGTCGCGCGACATCCCAAGACGCAGTTTGTCCTGCTCCACGTTGGCAATGCGGAGGATCTCCGCTGGGTCAGTGAATGGCTCGATCGCTATCCCAATACCCACGTCGAGATTGGGGCCCGGATTGGTGAGCTCGGCCGGCAACCACGCCTTGCCCGGCGCTTCTTCGACAAGTATCAGGACCGGATCCTCTTCGGAACCGATGCCGTTCCGCAAGGGATCGAGACCCCTCAGCAACTCTTCGTCGATCAGCTCTACGAGATCTACTATCGATTTCTCGAGACGGAGGACGAGTATTTCGACTATGCGCCAGCCAAGGTTCCCCCACAAGGTCGCTGGCGGATCTATGGACTCGGCCTTCCCGAAACGATCCTGCAGAAAGTCTATTTTCAAAATGCTGAGCGGCTTCTGCAACTACCCACCTGAGGCCAGGGGACCGGCGGGCAGGGACCGAGTCGCCCGGCGCTCACTGCCGGCGGCCGGCCCGCTCGGTGGCGCCTCAGCCGTCCGCGAGTGGTGAGAGAGTGCCTCCAGAATGGCCTCATCGGTCGAGGATTCAGCCCCCCCCGAAGGGGAGAGCCGGTCGAGCAGGGAGGCGGCGATTCGCCAAGCCAGCCATTGGCGTGCGGACGGACCAAGCTCCTCCCGTCGTCGCAGAAAGGCCTCGACTGGAATCATCTCCTCAGGAGTAGCGGGGCGCGAAAGAGGGAGAGACGGGTGAATCGTTGCGGGATTCCGGTGAAGCAGAGGGAGGTGCGCCCCCTCCCATTCTTCCAGCCGTTCCCGGACAACGACCGTATTGGCAAGATAGTCTCCGAGGCGTTGCGAGCTTGGACTGAGAAAGACGGTGAGCAGTCCAACTGAGTAGAACGGGGGGATCAGCAGATCGGCCACCCGCAAGAGATTGCGGGCAACCGCTCCCGCCAAGGTGACAGGGCGTCCATCCAGCTGGATGACCCGCAAATGAAACCAGCGCTTGCCGGGAGTCTGTCCGCCCCAGAAGGCCTCGAAGAGGATGAAGTATCCGAAGAAGACGAGAAAGACGAGAACAAGTCCGATCGCCCCAATCCAGCGCTCACCTGAACCACTCCCCGCCGGAAGAAGGCGATCGAGCAGAAATCGCAGCGTCGATCCAGCCAGCAGGAGAACCGTCACCAAGCCCAATTGGAGTCCGTGATCTACCGCGCACGCCATGAATCGGTTGCCGATCGACGCGCGCTCAAAATAGAGCGCGACGTGCTCCGGGGTCTCGATCGTCAACCTCTCATCCTGCCATTGTGCCATCCAAGCCATCTCCCCTCAACGATTCAACTGCCGCTTCATTGTAGGTGGGTTCATCGCGACAACCAACTGGAAAGATCATCGAGGTCAGAGGACAATGCGCCCGGAAAGGGCTCCTTGACCCCACGTGAAAGCGTGTGCTAGCTTTTTTTTTCAGAGGGTTGGAAGATTCCCACTTCCGACTTGCCAAGACGGGATCCGGTCAAAAGCGGAACTGGCCAGCATGTTTGGCAGGCTTCAGCTCCACTTCCTGAACGGATCGGTATGCGGGGTCGACTGGGCCCCCAAGTCTACCGAGGAACATTGCTGTGTCGAGCTCACTACTCAAGAGAACCGCATTATTCGATGAGCACCGTCGGCTTGGCGCTCGTCTCATCGATTTCGGAGGGTGGGAGATGCCGGTGCAGTACCCGGCGGGAACCATCGAGGAGCACTTGGCCGTGCGGACCCGCGTCGGCCTCTTCGATGTCAGCCACATGGGAGAGATCGAGATCCGTGGGCGCGACGCGCTGGCGCTGGTCCAGCGGCTGACCTCGAACGACGCGGCGCAACTGGTCGATGGGCAGATCCAGTACTCGGCGCTCCTCTATCCCAACGGCGGAGTCGTCGATGACCTCCTGGTTCACCGTTTCGCCTCCGACCACTATTTTCTCTGTGTCAACGCCTCGAATGCGGAGAAAGACGCCAGCTGGATCATCTCTCAGGCGGATGGGTTCGACGCGACCATCGACCCCGTCAGTGAGCAGTACAGCCAACTCGCGGTCCAGGGGCCCTCGGCCCTCGCCCTTCTCCGGCCACTGACCCCGGTCGACCTCGACGCGATCCGCTACTACTGGTTTGCGCGGGGCGAGGTGGCGGGGATCGACTGCCTGCTGACGCGGACTGGGTATACTGGCGAGGACGGCTTTGAGCTCTACTGTGCGCCGTCGCAGACCGAGGCGTTGTGGGCAGCGCTCCTCGCGGCGGGGCAACCCTACGGGATGCTGCCGTGTGGACTGGCCGCACGCAATACCCTTCGGCTCGAAGCGAAGATGGCCCTCTATGGCCACGAGATCGACGCGGAGACGACGCTGCTCGAGGCCGATCTTGCCTGGATCTGCAAGTTTGACAAGGGGCCCTTCATCGGACGGGAGGCACTGTTGGCGCAGAAGGAGGCGGGACTGACCCGCAAGCTGGTCGGCTTCGAGGTGGTCGGTAAGGGGATTGCCCGGGATGGGAACCCTGTTCTCTGTCAGGGCCAAGTTGCCGGGCACGTGACCTCGGGAAGTCCGGCCCCGTTCCTGCGGAAAAATATTGGTCTGGCCTTCCTCCCTATCGAGGAGACGAGCCTTGGGACCACGTTCGAGATCGATGTCCGTGGGCGCAAGGTCGAGGCCGTCGTCGTCCCAACCCCCTTCTACCGCCGTCCTCGGACCACCCCTACTCCCCCATAACCGGCGTTCTCAAACAGGTGGGGAGATTTCCACCTCTGTCCTCGACAACCCCTCCAGGGGACGAACCCTCCAGGGAAGAACGCGAACCACAACGGATCGATGCGGTCCCAACACTTTGGCAAGGAATCGACACAGATCGGTAACGTACCCCAACTACTGTAGCACTTTACGAGAGCGAGGAGATTATGGCTGCTTACCCCGACAACCTTCAGTACACCATGGATCACGAATGGATACTCGTCACGGGCGAGACCGGAACGATTGGAATCACCAGCTTTGCCCAGAACCAACTCGGAGACATCGTCAATGTCGATCTTCCGCGTATCGGGGACACCTTCGACGCGCACGATGTCTTCGGGGAGATCGAATCGGTCAAGACATTCAGCGAACTCTTCATCCCCGTCTCGGGTGAGGTGGTCGAGATCAATGAGCAACTCGCAGAAGCGCCTGAGCTGGTCAACAATGCGCCTTACGGCGAGGGTTGGATGATCAAGATCAAGCTGTCCAATCCGGCCGAGCTGGACAAGCTGCTCAACTTCACGGAATACGAGGATTTTGTCACCTCTCAGAGTGACAGTTGACCCGCTGGGCAGTCGGGGATGGAGCGAGTCGCCCCATCCCCACTGCCCTGCTCGATCCGAACGGCAGCGGGGTAGAAACAGAACGACTCCCGGCGGCTACCCGCGATGTAGCCAGGAGGCCGAGGAGTGGGTGGTCGGTCGACGAAAAAGTGAGAAGGAAGGAATCGAAACAGACTATGCGCTATATTCCCAATTCGTCCTTTGAACGCGAACAGATGCTGCAGCAGATGGGGCTCCGGTCAGTGGGAGAACTCTTCCGAGGAATCCCGGAGCACCTTCAGCTCAAGCGCCCGCTTCATCTCCCGACGGCGATGTCTGAAAGCGAGGCGCTCTCCTACTTCCGGGGCCTCGCCGAACAGAACGAGACCCGTGGGACTGGGCAGAAGATGATCTCTTTCCTCGGTGGGGGAGCCTATGATCACTTCATCCCGACAGTGGTCGACACCTTGATCTCCCGTTCCGAGTTCTACACCTCCTACACCCCCTATCAACCCGAGATCAGCCAGGGAACCCTCCAGGCGATCTTCGAATTCCAGACGATGATCTGCGAATTGACCGGGATGGATGTCTCGAACGCCTCGCTCTACGACGGATCAACGGCGACGGCAGAAGCGGTCCTGATGGCTGAGCGGGTCACGGGACGGACGCGGGTCGCCATTGCCGGCAACCTCCATCCGGAGTACATCGAGGTCGTCGACACCTACATCCGCAACGCCGGGATCAGCCGTGTGACCGTTCCCTTTGATGATCGGACTGGAGCCGTTCAGGTTGAGTCGATCGCGGCGCTGGGGGAAGAGATTGGCGCGGTGATCGTCCAGTCTCCCAACTTCTTCGGGGGACTCGAGGAGCTCCGCCAGATCGCGGAGGCGACGCATCGGATCGGTGCGCTCCTGGTGGTGGTGGTGGCCGAAGCGGCGAGCCTCGGAATTCTCCAAGCACCAGGTCGGGCAGGTGCCGACATTGTCTGCGGAGAGACGCAGTCGTTTGGGATCCCTCTCTCGTTCGGCGGCTCTTACTGTGGCTTCTTCGCCACCCGCGAAAAGTACCAGCGTCAGATCCCAGGCCGGTTGGTGGGCATGGCCCACGACGGAAAAGGGCGGACCGGTTTTGTCTTGACACTGGCAACGCGGGAACAGCATATTCGCCGTGAAAAGGCCACCTCAAACATCTGCACCAATCAGGGACTCTATGCCCTGATGTCGACCGTCTACCTCTCGACACTCGGACGTCGTGGACTCGCCGAAGTGGCCGAACAGAACCTCCAGAAAGCCCACTATGCCGCACAGCGGATCGCTTCCCTGCCCGGATATGGACTCCGTTTCCAGAACCGATTCTTCAACGAGTTCGTCGTGAGCACCCCGGCCCCGGCGGTCGACCTTCTCGCTCGTCTCCGCGACCGGAAGATCCTCGGGGGGATCGCCCTCTCCCGATTCTTCGAGAACCGGCCCAATGAGCTTCTCGTCTGCGTGACCGAGACCCTCTCTCGCCAAGAGATCGATCAGTTGATCGATGCGCTCGCAGAGTAGGATGGAATCGTGCCGCGACGCCGATCGCCGTCTGGCCATCGAGCGTTGAGGGGAGATCAGAAAGACCAGGAGAATCATCGTGATCAAGAAAGCCAGTCAGCACATCAACCAGAACGAAGGACTGATCTTTGAGCGGTCCCGACCGGGGCGCATTGGATACCACCTGCCGGCACTCGACGTCGAGTCCCAGCCGATCGACCAGTTTCTCGCGCCCCAGGATCGGCGAGAAGATGACCTTGCCGGCCTGCCTGAAGTCAGCGAAGTCGACGTCATTCGCCATTTCACCCGGATTTCGACCTGGAACTACGCGGTCGACCTCGGGATGTATCCGCTCGGCTCGTGTACGATGAAGTACAATCCGAAGTTGAACGAGCGGGTCTCACGATTCGAAGGGTTCGCGGCAGCGCACCCCTATCTGCCGGATGAACTGGCGCAGGGAAACCTGCGATTGCTCAAGGATCTCGAAGAGGCGCTCGCCGAGATTACCGGGATGGCGGCGGTCAGTCTTCAACCGGCGGCGGGTGCACAGGGGGAGATGACCGGGCTGATGACGATCCGCAAATGCCTCGAGTCGCGAGGGAATGCCCGCAAGTACGTCATCATTCCCGATTCGGCCCATGGAACCAATCCCGCCAGTGCGGCAATCTGCGGGTATGAGGTCAAGACGATCAAATCCGGCAGTGACGGCAGCGTCGATCTCGACAACCTTCGCGCGGTAATCGATGATGAGGTTGCCGCGCTGATGTTGACCAATCCCTCGACCCTTGGAATGTTCGAGGAGAAGATCGAAGAGGTCTGCCGGATTGTCCACGAAGCGGGTGGGCTGGTCTATATGGACGGGGCAAACATGAACGCGCTGGTCGGAGTGACGCGCCCCGGGGACATGGGGGTCGACGTTCTGCACCTCAATCTCCATAAGACCTTCTCCACGCCGCATGGGGGAGGCGGACCGGGAGCAGGTCCAATCGCCGTCACCAGCGAGCTCGCCCCCTTTCTGCCGTTCCCGCGGGTCGTCGAGGAGTCGGCACCGGACGGGACAACGCACCTCCGGCTTGACTATGACCGCCCGAACTCGGTCGGTCGCGTCCGCGCCTTCCACGGAAACTTCTCTGTCCTGGTCCGGGCCCTGTGCTACATTGTCACCCTTGGACCAGAAGGTCTCCGGGAAGCGACCGAGACGGCCGTCCTCAATGCGAACTATATTGCGCACCATCTGCGAGATGACTACGAGATGGCCTACGAGGGCAAGCCGATGCACGAGGTCGTCTTCAACGACAAGCGGCAGCAGGCCAACGGGGTGCACACGCTCGATATCGCCAAGCGGCTGATCGATTATGGATTTCATCCGATGACGGTCTACTTTCCCTTGATCGTCCCGGGCTCGATCATGATCGAACCGACGGAAAGCGAGGGACGTGAGGAACTTGACCTCTTCATCGATGCGATGCGATCGATCGCGAGAGAGGCGCGGGAGACCCCCGATCTCGTTCGGCAGGCCCCGCACCACACGCGCATTGGACGTCTCGACGAGGCGACCGCAGAACGCCGGCCGGTGCTTCGTTGGAAACCAGCCAGCGCTGCG
>JBMUAP010000014.1:0-16088 GCA_049454155.1 Blastocatellia bacterium | reverse complement strand
CGCGGAAGAGATGCGTCGCGACCGATCCGAGGACGCCGCGAAACAGGCCTACCTCATTGGAGCTGCCCGTCCTGATCCCGCAACGAAGCGGCGCTACTTTGCCGACTACGTCAGCCATGACCCCTCGATTCCGGAAGACTGGATCGAAGGAAGCCTCCCCTTCTTCCACCTCCCGCACCAGGCGGCCCTCACCCTGCCCTACCTCGAAGAGGCCCTCAGCGCCCTTCCACGCCTCAAGCGCGAACGGAAGATCTTCTTTGTCCTGGCTTGGCTCAACCACTTCCTGGGGGGACAGACGGGAGAGGAGGCACGGCAGGTGGTCGAACAGTTCCTCGAACGGGAGACACTCGACCGGGATCTGACCCTCAAGATCCGTGAAGTGGGAGATGAACTGGTTCGCACCACGCGCATCCGGCGGCGCTTCACCGAAGAAGACTCCAGAGCCCCGCGACGCTAAGCCTGGCAAGGGAGGGGTGGGAGGGGTGGGAGGGGTGGGCGGACGCCGGCTCCGCCCCCTAGCGACTCCACTCCGCCAGCTTCGCCTCGACCTCTCCGAGAATTGGCAGCTGAATCTCTTGCAGCAATTGGGAGGCACGCTCGGCGGACGAGGCGGCTTTGCGCAGATCCCCGGAGGCGGCGTGAGCGAGCGCGAGGCGGTAATGGGAAGTGCCCTGCCCGAGGAGATCGCCGTGACTCGAGGTAATCACCAGGGCTTGGCGGGCCAAATCGCCGGCAACCACCCGGTTGCCGGTCTTCAAAGCGATCTCTGAAAGGCTGAGCAGAGCCTTCCCTTCCCCGAAGCGATCGCCGATCTCGCGAGAGAGGGCCAGCTGGCGGTCGAAGAACTGCCGCGCAATCTCGATCTCATCGCGCTGGGAATGGGCGGTTCCCAGTGCTCCAAGCACCAGAGACTCCCCGCGCCGGTCGGCCAATTCGAGGCAGATGGCGAGCGCCTCCTCGAGGGCATCCAGTCCCCGAGCGTTGTTGCGGAGCTCCCCTCTGGCCTTGCCGAGATAGGTCAAGGCCATCGCCTGCGCGTGCCGGTCTCCAATCTCCTTGGCCAACAGCAACTGTCGCTCGAGAAATTCGATCGCCAGATCGATCTTTCCCATGGCCAGATCGGTCATCCCGATGCCGCCGAGCGCAAGAGCCTCCTGCCGACGATCTCCCACCCGACGAGCCAGCTTGTACTGCTGATCGAAGAGGAGCTGGGCCGTCTGGACCTCCCCGCGCGCGGCGTGGGAGACTCCAAGATTGCCCAGCGCAGCCATCTCCAGCCGTGGATCCTTCAACTGGTTGGCCAGTTCGAGCGACTGGTCGTGGAACTCACGGGCACGATCGAGGGAGCCGACCAGGGAAAAAGCGTTGCCGAGACCAATTCGGGCGAGCGCCTCACCCCGGCGGTCCTGTGTCGACAAGGCCAGATCCAAGGCTTGCTGGTAGATGTCGATGGCGTGTTGCGATTCGCAGAGGTCCGAGTAGGCATCTCCGAGCGCGATCAGGTGACGAATGACCGCTTTGCGCCGGTTGAGCACCCGGGCCGCTTCGAGCGCCGCTTCGATCCAGCGGATCCGTTCACGGGGATTGAGCTGCAACTGGAGGAGGTGCTTTCCAGCATCCGGAAAGGCACTGCAGAGTTCGCAAGCGGAACGATCCTGCGAGGCGTGAGTCGTCGCCCAGACTTGGCCGGCGAGAATGTTATGCCACTCCCGGTCGAGCAGTTCGATCCCGGCCTGGAACCGCGGTCCCGCCTCTTCGTAGAGGGCTTCGGCTTCGTGGAGCAAGCTCTGATAGTGGGCGGCGAAGCGGTGGCGGGCTTCGCGCTGCTCTTCCCCCACCAACCGGGATTCGAGGAAGGTCAGGACGACATCGTGAAGCCGGTAACGACCCGTCGTCTGATCCTGCTCGACAAGGGCCTGCTGCGTCAGCTGCTCAAGGACCCCAGCGGCGAGATCTGGGTGCAGTTTCCAAACGGCCGCCGCAGCGGTCAAATCAAAGAAACCGGGGAAGACGGCCAACGCGCGCCAGTGCTTCTGCTGGCTCTCCGACAAGAGGTCGAGGCAGAGCCGCAAGGCGTTCTCGACCGGCCCTCCCAGGAGTGGGCCGCTCTGCCGCGAGGCGAGGCGGGCAGGAAGCGTCTCGACGGAGACCTCTGGATGGCGCTGGATCAGGGTACCGATCAGCCGCAACGCCAGCGGGACCTGGCCACAACTGCCGATGATTCGATCCCCAGCCGTACCGACGCGCGGTGCAAGCGTCTGGAGCAATCGCCGAGCATCGTTCGATGGCAGGGGGTCGACGTGCACCAGGGCTTGCCCTGGCACACTGAGGGGCTGGCGCGTGGTAAAGATCGCCAACCAGCGACTCAGCCCACCTTGATCTACGCTACTGGCCGGGGGCAATAAGGACTGGAGCTGCTGGGAACTGGTCACATTGTCGAGCAGAAGGATGCCACGCATCTCTCCCAGCACCGATTGATAGAGCCGTTGCAGCTCCTGTTCGTGCTCGGGCAGCCGCGCGAATGGGCGGTAGGCACGAATGATCTGGCCCTGTGCCTCGGCGACCGAGAGCGGTCGATCCCCCTGGCCCCGCAGGTCAAGGTGGAGGAGCGCATCGGGATAGTCCGTCGCCACTTGCCGCGCGAAGGCGAATGCCAGCGAGGTCTTGCCGATTCCCCCTGCTCCTTGCAGTCCAAGGATGCGGAAGTGGCTCAAGGTCCGCGCCGATTCCAACTCGGCCAGTTCAACGGACCGGCCGAAAAAGTCACTCTTGAGCGTGGGGAGCTGCAGCCGCTGGTGGAGTTGCCCCCCTTCGCGCTCACCGCCAAGCGCGCCTGGTAGAGAAGCCTCCTCCCCGTGCCGAGTACTTCCCTCACCGTCGAAGGCCCCTCCTTCAGTCTCCTCGGCCAGAGGCTGATCCTTCGCGGGAAGGCGCCCGACGGAGAGCTGGACGGTTGTTCGTCTCGGCCTCGGTCGCTCTACTTGAACCTCCGGAAGCGATTACACGCTCGTAGAGGGAGTATCTGAGGAGAGATCCGCCTTGACCGACGGAGGGGGTCCGCGCCCGGGCGCCATCCCGGCCCCTCCCCCCCCTTCGCTGGGCAGGCGATTGACCCGCAAGAGCGGAACCCGGTCCTCCCCCCTCCGACGTCCCGCGACGAGCAACTCATCCCCTTCACCGCCCTCCTGATACCCTCCCCGCGACTGCATCCGCAACCGGATAGCCAGCGCTCCTGTTGTGATCAGAAAGACCGCCAGCAAGAGCGGCAACCAGTCGCTCAAGGGACGACCCAACTCACCCAACAACTGCAGGCCAAAACGCGGCAAGACTCCGCCAATCAGGAGCATACAGAATGACCACATGGCCGCTGCTGCCAAGATGTGGGTAACTCGTTTGTTCATGCGAAGCTCTCCGGTCGCCTTCGTTCTCCGCTGCCCCTGACGTCGTTCAATCCCACTCTTTCTCTCCTCCCGTCGACCCTCTTCATGCCGATCTATTTGTCGGCTTTCCCCTGCCCTCTTGGCGAACACCGGCTCTTGAGGAGGCCACCTGTTCGGCCCCCCTCGACGATTATGCGCATGGAAGGCTCTTCTTGAAAGACCCGGCGAGCCCGAGGATCATGCGAACGGTCGTCCAGCCACCAATTGGACCAGAGGGGAGAGATCCGATCATCCGCTCAAGGTTCGTAAATACTCACGGCATTAATGAGCTTCAAGGGGGTCTATCTTCTTCTCGGCGATCTCTCTGTGGTGCAAGGATGTCTTCCGTTCAGACGTTGGTCGCTTGTTGACGCTGTTCAATTCCCAATGTCCTTTCCCAATTTCCTTCTTCGTGTTCTCCGTGCCTCCGTGTGAGCCTCTTCCCCCACCCCTGCCCCCAGCGTGGGCCCAGTTGTTTTTTTCACACGAAGACGCGAAGCCGCTAAGGTCTTGGGTTGGAGAAATCTGCATCCTCCATCTCTTCTTCGTCTCTCGATGGTGCAATCATCTCTTATGTTCCATGAGTAGTTACCAATGTTCAATTACGCCCTCGAGGGTCTCCCGCATGAGAAGATCGACGACGGCCTTGAGGTCCCCCCCCGTCTCCTGGTAGACCCGGAGTTGCCGATCCGCGCTCGTTCCCTCCTCCAAAATTCGGTAGACGTAGTTGATCTCCTGGCGACTGCCCAACTCATCGACGACGTCATCGACAAACTCCAACAGTTCCAGGATCAGGTCCCGGGTCGGAACCTCCGACTTCTTTCCAAAGTCGATCAATTTGCCATCGAGACCATAGCGAGCTGCCCGCCACTTGTTCTCTTCGATCAAGGCACGGCGGTAGAGCCGGAAGCCGAGGTTCTGTCGGTAGAGCTTATAGAGCTTGGCGGTGATCGCTTGAAAGAGGGCGGCAATGGCGATCGTCTCGTCGACGCGGGAAGGAATGTCACAGACGCGGAACTCGAGGGTCGGAAAGAAGGGGTGGGGACGCACATCCCACCAGATCTTCTTGCCATTGTCGATACAACCGGTGCGAACCAAGAGATTGACAAAGTTATCGAATTCGGTGGCCGAGTTGAAGTACTCCGGGATGCCGGTTCGTGGGAACTGCTTGAAGACTTCGTACCGGTAGCTCTTCATCCCAGTGTTGCGGCCAATCCAGAAGGGGGAGCTGACCGAGAGCGCATAGACGTGGGGAAGCATGTACCGGGCGGCATTCATGACAGCAATCGCCGCTTCGCGATCCGCAAAGCCGATATGAACGTGCATGCCGAAGATGAGAAGGGCTCGCGCCGTCTGCTGCAGCTCCTCGATCAACGCGTAGTAGCGCTCATGCTCGGTGATGCGTTGATCGGCCCAGTGAGAGATCGGATGGGTCGAGGCCGCGACGATCGCCAGCCCCTTGCGATGGGCCAGTTCGGCAATCCCCCGGCGCAACTTGACGACATCCGCCCGTGCTTCCTGAATGTTGCGGCAGACGACGGTCCCGACCTCGATCATCGATTGGTGCATCTCCGGCTTGACCTGCTCGCCAAACAGCCGCCGCCCCTCCTCCAAGATCTCATCGACCCGTGAACGCAACTCCCGGGACTTTGGATCGATGATCTGAAACTCTTCTTCAATCCCGATGGTAAACTCGTTGTCGAATGGCATAACTCCCCCGACGGTGATTCCCCGGTGATTCCCCAATGATTTCAAGAATAGAGGATCGGGCTGACCGCACGGAAGACGCGTGGCCGGTGACCCGCGGAACCACGCTCCCCCCTCAAGGAGCGCGGTCTGACGACACAAAAAGCGTGTGATGGTATGTCTTTTGCCTTACCAGAGCAAGAAGAAACCTTGGCCCCCCTGCCCTTCCGATCTCAGCTGGAAGCGGGAGGTAGCGTCGGCGCATCGCTTCCCAGCAGCACGTCGCCATTCAACCACTTGGACCAGCGATGGTACTTCGCCGTCGCGACTCCGTGGAGGGCGTATTCGATCAGCATGTCGGCCACGTGGCGCGTGATCCACTCGAAGTAGGGCTCAGTTACCGACCAACGGTCGGCGTCCGGCGCGGGATTGGTGAAATCGATGGCGTAGGGCACTCCATCGCGGAGCGCGAATTCGACCGTATTGAGGTCGTAGCCGAGCGCCTCGTTGATCAGCAGCGTGTCGCGAACGATGCGATCCTCGATCTCGGAGGGGAGATTCGACGACTCGCGCGGCAGGTAGCAGCGCTGTTTTGGATCATAGGGCATGACGAGGACGTGCTTTCGCGCAACGCAATAACACCGGACATAGGTCGTAAAATCGATAAACTCTTGGAGGACCATCGCCTGTGTTCCGGTCTGGTCGTAGGCCGCCCAAAGCTCCTCCATCGAATCGACCCGGTAGACATCGCGCCATCCCCCCCCATCGTGCGGCTTGAGAATGGCGGGCAACCCGATCTGGGCGACGATCTGGTCCCACGGCAGCGGAAAGACCAGGTTGCGGAGCGAGGCATCGGTCACCCCCGACTTGTACTCTTTCTGGGGAAGCAGAACCGTCTTCGGAACGGCCAGCCCAAGCCGGGTGGCGAGCGAGTAGCCAAAAAACTTCTCGTCAGCCGACCACCAGAAGGGGTTGTTGACGATGATCGTCCCGTTGAGTGCGGCGTGCTTGAGATAAGACCTGTAAAAGGGGACTTCGTGGGAGATGCGGTCCAGAATCAACCGGTATTCGCAGGAGGCCCTTTCCTCGATTCCCCCGATCTTGATATACTCGGCGTGTACGTCAAGGCCTCGATCGTTGATAGTGTCAATCAGTGCCGGGGGGAACGTGTTCTCCATCCCGACCAAAATACCGATCTTCAACATTGGATTGCTCCTTGTGTTCCTTCCGCGACCCCTCTCGATTCACCCATCTCTTTCGTGATGACCCCGGCGACCAACCCTATCCAGCCTCTGCGCAGGCGTCTTCGCGAAGCCTGCGTGCCCCATCGAAATGGTCTCCTCCCCGAGCCGCCCACGGCGGGCAGGGGACTGGTCAGATCCGTTTGAGATAAGGTATGATCCTAAGTGTCTGAATCACAAAGTCTAAGTTTCCCCTTGGAAGGTGTCAACCGAAATGAGCCTACTCCCTGTTCTGTATCGCAAACGACGAGCAAGCAAGACGGCCGTACCAACGGGAAGAGCCGATGCGTCCCTGGACTGTCGACTGGACTTGGGCCGGCCGACGTGGATGGTGCTGCCGGGAAGCCTGATCCTCCTGGGCCTGATCTGCGCCTTCGCGCCTTCCCAGGGCAAGGCGGTCAGCATCAACCAAGAGAAAGGGCGCAGTCCAGAGGAGATCGCCGAACGTGCGCTCAACTCGTATGGGGGCCGGAGCGCCCTCTACACGATTCAACGCAACGGGATCTACCGGGCCCTCCTCAAACTCCATACTCCTACTGGGGTGAAGGAAGGAAAGACGGTCACCAAGTTCATTCGCAAGTCGAAACTGGTCGACGACCTCATCACCCTTGAACTGGAGCTGCCCGACCTCACCTACACGCTCACATACGATGGCAAGACCGTCTGGAGTACCCAGAATGGGACCGCCCGAACGCCAACAGATCAGGAGATCCGGGCTTTTCGCGGCGCCCATCAGCACCATTACGAGGCGCTCCTCCGCTATAAGGAGAGTGACGCCAAGTTGGAGCTCATCGGCAGCAACAAGATTGGGACTCTCGATCTCGATCTGATCCAAATGACCTTCCCGGATGGCGTCACCACCGTCTATGAGATCAGCCGTCGCAGCGGCCATATCCTCTATCTCAACTACGAGGAGACCCCAGCAGGCGCCACCACCCCCATCAAGTACCGCCTCTATTTCAAGGACTTCCGGGTCATTCAGAACACCCTCATCCCCTATGAGACCCAGGTCTTCCAGGATGGAAAACTGATCGAGGAGCGGAAAATTGTCGAGGCAGTCTTTAACGTGCAACTCGAAGAGAAGGCTTTTCAATCAGAACAACCCAAGGCCGAGGCAACGGCCGGGGCGCCCAAGGGCGAGTAGCGGCTGCCGGCGGAACTTGCAGAAGAGGATGGGGAGAGGGACTGTATGTTGAGCATGGGGATTCGTGACAAGTTGGTCATCATCTTTTTCGCATTGATCATCATTCCGATGTTTCTCCTCTGGGCCCGATGGCAGGAGACCGCGATCGGAAGCACGAAGTCGGTCCTGCGTCGAGGCTTGGCGGAGCGGGCGACAGAGATCTCCGACCAGGTGGATCTTTCGCTGCAGTCCCACCAGGCACAGGCGGTCGAGTTGACCAGCCAGCCGTCCCTGCGAGGATACGCTCGAGAACTTGGACTCAATACCCAGGCAATGCCGGACAACCTGCTCCGCATCGATCTCTCCGCCTATCTGCTCGCGCACCAGAATGTCTATGCCGCCCTGGTCGGCGTCAACCGACTCGGGCGTCCCACCTTCAAGATTGAGGCCCGCCCGGGCCCGAACGGAGTGTTGCGCCCTTTCTTCGAGAGCGGGCAATTTCTGGAGATCGATAGCTTACCGACCATCGGCGAGACCTTCGCAGACAATGCGGAGGCAGCCAAGCAGGAGCGACCGCAGATCTCCGAGGTCTTGCGTGACCAAGACGAGCGGTTTGTGCAGTTGATGGTCCCGATGCGGGCGGAGGGTGGCGGGCTCGCCGGGGCGTTGCTGATTCGGGTCCGCATCGAGAAGCTGTTGGCGGAAGCGGCCGGGCCGCGGGTCAAGCCCTCGGCGACCGGAACCGACTACAGCCGCCCACAAGCAATCATCACCGGTCCAGATGGGCAGGTCCTCTACGCCGCAGAGGAGAGCCGCCAATCGCGGGGGTTCTCTGAAGCCTTCCCGCAGCTGGCCTCAATCCTCACCACGGTCCGGGGGAGCGAGGAGCCCGTCGCGGATGTCGAACCGTGGTTTCTCGAACTGCGAGAGCGGACAGTGAGCCCACGCCTTTCCTTGATGATCGTCGAAAATTACAGCAGCGCGCTCAGCCAAGTCGAGTTTGACAGCTACGTCCTGCTGCTCTTGACGATCCTCCTGGTGATCGTCGCCATGCTCTCGATCTACTTTCTGATCAGCGGGACGACCGATTCGATCCGCCGGGTGACGAGTGGGGCCCGGGCGATCGCCACGGGCAATTTGAGCTACCACATCGAGATCAAGTCGCGGGACGAGACACGGGTTCTGGCTGAGGCCTTCAACCGGATGGCGAGCCGCTTGCGGGAGATGATCCGCAAGGAGGGAGAGCAGAAGCAGTTTGAATCGTTCGCCCGCCTCTCCGCCGTGCTGACGCACGACCTCAAGAATCAGATCCTTTCGCTCTCGCTCCTCGTCTCGAATATGGAGCGGAAGTTCGATCGGGAAGGGTTCCGGGAGGATGCGTTGCGGACGCTCTCCGACTCGGTCAGCAACCTGCAGAATCTCGTCTCGAAACTCTCCGATCCGCGAACCCCAACCAAGCGAATCCGGGAACGGTCGAACCTGACCCAGCTGGTCGAGCGGGTGCTGCAGCGAACGGCAGCACAGGCCTCAAGCCGCTTCCAGATCTCGACCCAGCTCCAACCAGAGCTGCTGGCCATGGTCGACGGGAAAGCGATCGAGCGGGTCATCGAGAACTTGGTGATCAACGCGCTCGAAGCCATGCCCGAGGGTGGGTCGCTCATGATCGCCTCCCGACGGAATCAGGATCAGGCGATCATCTCGATCGCGGACACCGGCAAGGGAATGAGCGAGGAGTTCATGCGCGACCGGCTCTTCCATCCGTTTGCGACGACCAAAAAGAAGGGCATCGGATTGGGGCTCTACTCCTGCCGGGACATCATCGAGCAGCACGGTGGCCGGATCGACGTTGCCAGCCAGGTTGGTCTTGGCACCGAATTCAGCATCATCCTGCCGTTGCAGAGCAAGGTTCCATACGCGACCGAGCCCGCGGCACCGTCCGTTGCCGCAGCCGCCCCCACCTCACGCCGGTAACATTCAGGATCTTCCATCTCCTCATGGCCAAGCAACAAACGACATCCAACCCAGCCCTGCCCACCATCCTCTTGGTGGATGACGAGGAATCGATTCGGCGGCAGATGGCCATGGTCCTCGAAGACGACTATCGAGTCCTCCAAGCCTCTGCCCGGAAAGAGGCCTTGGCCCTGGTCGATCGAGAGCAGATCGATGTGGTCGTCTGTGACCTGCATATGCCCCCCTCGGAAGATGACATTACCGAGGGGCTCGCCGTCCTCGAAGGGGTGCGGCAGCGTCGGCCCCTGCTTCCCGTCATCGTCGTCTCGGGGGCTGAGGATCTCTCGCCCAAACGGGGGGGGGTCCAACGAAGCAGTTTTGCGCCGCTTCCGAAACCGTTCCGCGTCGATGAACTGCTGATTCTCGTCCGCAATGCCGCGCAGAGCCACTCCCTCCATACTGAGGTCGAGGAGTTGCGCCAAGAGTTGCGCCGCTTGCGCGAGGCCGACGGGAGCATCGTCGGGTCGAGTCCCGCCCTGCAACGAATCAAGGATCAAGCCCGCACCGTCGCCGAGACCAGCGCCACCGTCCTGATCACGGGCGAGTCGGGGACGGGGAAGGAGGTCCTCGCCCGCTACATTCACGAGGTCAGTGCGCGCGCCAGCCGCCCCTTCATCGCCTGCAACATCGCCGCTCTTCCGGAAACACTCGTCGAATCGGAACTCTTCGGACACGAGAAAGGGGCCTTTACCGGAGCCACCAGCCGCCGGGAAGGACGCTTTGAACTGGCCAACGGGGGAACCCTCTTCCTCGACGAGATCGGAGAGTTGACCCCGACCATGCAGGTCAAACTGCTGCGCGTGCTGCAAGAGCGTCAATTCGAGCGACTAGGGGGCAAGGAACTCCTCTCGGTCGATATCCGCATCATCGCGGCCACCAATCGAAATCTGGAGGAGATGGTCGATCAAGGCCAGTTCCGCGCGGATCTCTACTACCGCCTCAACATCGTCAACCTCGAACTGCCGCCCTTGCGCGGTCGGCAGGAGGATATTCCGATCCTGGCCGCGCACTTTGCGCGCAAGGCCGCGCAGAAACACGGCAAAGTGGAACCTGGCCTCACCGAGCCCTTCCTTGAGAAGCTGACCCAGTATCGCTGGCCAGGCAACATTCGGGAACTGGAGAATGTGATCGAGCGCGCGGTCGTCATCAGCCCATCGCCCTACCTCGATCTCGCCTCTCTCCCCGAAAAGATTGCCCAACAGGCAACGCCTCCACCACCCCCAGTGCGCTCGGTGCTGCCGCAGCTCGAACTGATCCACGGGGCATTGCCCCCCGACCTCTCCTTTGAATCGGCGATCAGTGACTTCAAACGGGAGCTGGTCCGGCTGGCCCTGCGCGAGTGCCACGACTCCCGCTCGGAAGCTGCGCAACGGCTGGGCATCAGCCGTCAGTACCTCCATCGCCTGATCAATGAATTGAAAGTGCTGGAGAAGCCTGGAGAGGTCGCGTCCGAGGGAGGCACGGGCTCACGCTGAGGCGTCGGAAGGGTCGCGAGGATCTGGGGAGAGCTCGGCCCGATCCCGGATCTGGCAGAGCGATTGGAAGACCTGCTCCGTTTGTCGACGGGTCTCCTCAAAGCTGGTTGAAGTATCGATGACAAAGTCGGCGTAGGCCAGCTTTTCGTGACTGGGCATCTGCGCGTCGATCCGAAGTTGCGCCGCTTCGCGGGTAAGCCCATTGCGTTCCTGCAAGCGGGCGAGTTGCAGCTCGGGACGACAGTGCACGACGATCAGCTGGTCGAAGCGGCGGTAGGAGCCGGTCTCGATCATGAGGGCAGCGTCGATGATGGCGATGGCCCGGGGAGCACGTGCCGCGACCGTGCTCAACCAAGCGGCCTGCGCCTCGTAGACGCGTGGATGGACGATGGCGTTGAGTCGTGCGCGGCGGACGGGATCGGCAAAGACGAGCGCGCCCAGTCGCGCCCGGTCGATGCGTTCTTCCGCCCCCAGGATCGAGGGGCCAAATTCGGCGATGAGCTCGGCATGGGCTGGCTGGCCGGGTTCGATGACGGCGTGGGCCACCTGATCGGCATCGATCAATTCGCACCCCAGCTCTTGCAGCACCTTCCCGACATAGCTCTTGCCGGTGGCGATCCCCCCGGTCAATCCAACTCGCAGCATGCGTACGTTCCAGATCAGCTCGCGATCCACCTGTCCGGTCAGGATCGGGGAGCGGGTGGAGCTGCGGCAGGACGGCGAAGGCCCCGGCGTAGTTCGGCTGCCCGCAGCGTGTTCTTCATCAGCGTGGCAATGGTGAGGGGCCCAACTCCGCCAGGAACCGGGCTCAGCCAAGAGGCGCGCTGCTCGACGGAACGGGGCTCGACATCCCCGACCAGTGTATAGCCGCGCTTGGCAAGCTCTGCCAAGCGACTATCGTGATCCCGGTCGGGAAAGATGCGTCGCACCTCTTCCGGGGTGGTGACCTTATTCATGCCGACGTCGACGACGACCGCCCCCTCGCGGACGTAGTCGGCCGTGACCATCGCCGGCCGCCCGATGGCGGCGATGACGAGATCGGCTTGACGGACGACGGCCGGCAAATCCCGGGTCCGGGAGTGGCAGATCGTTACCGTCGCGTGCCGGTGGAGCAGGAGCATCGCCATCGGCTTGCCGACGATATCACTTCTGCCGATGACGACCGCCTGGGCCCCAGCGAGCGGGATGCGATAGTGCTCGAGCATCTCGACCACTCCTGCCGGCGTGCATGGAACCAGCCACTCCTCCCCCTGCACCAGCCGTCCAACATTGTTGGCGTGAAACCCGTCGACATCCTTGGCCGGATCGACCGCTTCGAGGATCCGCCGGCTATCGATCTGCGGTGGCAATGGCAACTGGATGAGAATCCCGTCGATCTCGTCACGATGGTTGAGCTCTTCGACCAGCCGGAGAAGCTCCTCGGTCGTTGTCTCCGCCGCCAATTCGATCTTCTCGGAGTAGAGCCCGAGCGATTGGCAGGTCCGGACCTTGCTTCCCACATAGACTTTCGACGCCGGGTTCTCCCCGACCAGAACTGCAGCGAGACCTGGCCGGATCCCCTGCCCTGCCAGCTCCCCGACCCGCGCCGCTACCCCCTGCCGAATCACCTCCGCCACCAGCGTCCCATTCAGTACCTGCATCGATCTCCAGTCTCCTTTTCTTCTGCTTGCGGAAAACAACCTGTCGGATCTTATCAGGTGGAAGAATGCCCGAAAAGGGGAGCCTTGTCGCTGCAGAAGAGAAGATTACTTTCCCCTTGGCGAAGGGAGCACTTTCGGCTATACTCCATTTCGTTTTGTTGCAATGAAGATGTTTGGGAAATCATCTAAAGTTTTCCTCTGCGAGATTTTCTTGAAAATCCTCTTGGGCAGGTTTTCTGATTGTGACAGGTTGGGATCTTGGTGATCTCTCTGTCCGACCCATTCGTCCGTTGTTTCTCCCTCTGTCAAAGGGGAGTTCCGGATCCACGATTCCAAATGACATCTTCCTTGAATCTTTGATCACGCCGATTCCCAGGATTGCCTCCTGAACGGCCTGTTCCCGGCCCCTCGACCCCCAGCCGCGGTAGCCACGACAACGCCCCTCTCGAATGCCTCCATCTGGAGAGCACATTGAGTCTTTTTCCTCCCAATCGACACTCGTCCTGGGGAGGACAGTTCTCTATAATACGGTTGTTCTGATCCCCACGATCCGCTCTCTCAAAAATTCTGATGAGTGCAGCCCATCCGCCGCCCGGGCCGAACCCGGCCAATCTTGAGCCTATCAAGCGAGGATGTCGGGTAGGATTGAACTTTCTTGGATCGGGAAAAGAACCAGAGCGGCAGACCATCTGGAGATACACTTCTCAAGCTATGCGAACCTGGGTAACACAATTTCTCGTTGAAGAAGAGGGACAGGATGTAGTGGAGTATTCGCTGCTTCTGGTCCTGATGGGCACCGTGATCCTGATCTTCCTTTCCGGCATTGGGGTGAGCGTCACCAGCATCTTCTCGAAGATCGGCAGCAAGCTCGAACAGGTTTCGGCCGAGATCCGATGAGAATGAGGGCGATGAGCGTCCCACTGCCTCCTGCCAGTTGAAACCAACAGGGCAGGTCGCGGGGAGTCCGCTCGAGGGAAGGGCCGGTCTGGGCCCGGGGATGGCTCTTGACAATCCCGGGCAGATCCGTAGAATCGCTCTTTCGCTCAAAGGAGTGAAATCCGGGCCGTTAGCTCAGCTGGTAGAGCAGATGACTCTTAATCATCGGGTCGTAGGTTCGAGCCCTACACGGCCCATTTTCCGGAGAAACCAAGACAAAGCCGATGGGAATCGCCGTATTTCGTCTGAATTAACGGAGATTCCCGAGGTACCGTGCGGGTCGAAACCCCGCCGCGATCAAGACAGTTCTGCGTAGACAGCTCAGAATTTCGACAAGGACGGGAGGAGTAGAATCCCCGTCCTTTTTCTCTTTCAGGGGCTCCAGACAGATCGGAGAGGGGACAATGAAGACGCGACGAGAGAACCTTGGGTGGATCGGATGGGGAAGTCTGCTGGTCTTGGGATGGTGGCTGGGAGCCGGAGTGGTGAGTTCTCCCCTGCAGGCCCAAGCGGCGAAAGGGACGCGAGCCGGACAACCGGTGCTGGTCATCTCGGTCGACGGCCTCGACTACCGGTACCTGCGGGACGCTGACCAGTTGGGGTTGAAGATCCCTACGCTGCGGCGTCTGCTGCGGGAGGGAGAGGTCACGGAGGGGATCATCGGGGTCTACCCGACCGTGACTTGGCCTTCTCACACGACGATGATCACGGGGGTGACGCCCGCCGAGCACGGGATTCTTTCCAATCGTCGTCCGCGGTCAGAGGGAGGGGACTACTACTGGGACGTGTCGCTGCTGCGCACCCGCACGCTCTGGGAGAAGGCAGAAGCCGCTGGGCTGAAGACGGCGGCGATCACTTGGCCAGTGACGGTGGGCGCAGCGATCGACCTCAACCTGCCGGAGTACTTTCAGAAGCGGCGCGGAGGAGCGATGGATCTCCCCTCGATCGAGGCCAAAGCGACTCCGGGTTTGGTCGCCAAGATCGCGCGAGCCTATCCGTCCTTCGCACAGGAGTGGATGGATGATCGGACCCGCACGCTGGCAACCCGGTATCTCCTGGAAGTGGAGAAGCCCGATCTGATCCTGCTCCATCTGGTCGATCTCGATGCGGAGGCCCACGAGATGGGGCCCTTCACCCGAGAGGCCCACGCCATTCTCGAATATACGGACGAACTGATTGGACAGATGCTGGCGGTTCTTCCGGAGGGAATGGTCGTCGCTCTCGTCTCGGACCACGGGTTTGAGCGGGCGGACAGAGTTGTCAACCTCCCGGCGCTGCTGCGCAAGGAGGGTGTCACGGGAGTGGTGACGGCCAGCCTGGGCTTGGCGACGACTCGCGATGAGACCGTCGCGAAGTGGCTGCGACAAGCTTCGCGAGAGAAGCGGCACGGGATTGGACGGGAGATTCCGGAGGCGGAGATCCGCTCCTTTGCCCCTCATCTCGGCTCGGTTCTGGCTGCGTTCGAGCCGGCACCGCACACCGTCTTTGGATCGGAGGATGGGGAGAAGGTCGAATCGCTCCCCCGGGAGAAGGGGGTCCATGGACTCTGGCCTGGGCGGGCAGACTATGCGGCATCGTTCGTGCTGTGGGGGCGCGGGATTGCCCCGGGACACCGGCCAGCCGCCTCGATGCTGACCATCGCCGGGCGCCTGGAGGAGATCCTCCTCCCCAGTCCCCCACGTTAGACCATCGGGTCGGCGCCCTCTGCTCCCGGGAAGAACAGGACTTGGGCGAGAGGCAGCACCAGAACGAGCCGCTCCCCCGAAGGAGCGAGAGGGCTGACCGTGGGGAGAGCGTCGTGGGATGGATCAGGTTCGACCTCGACCTCCACGCCCGGGTGCAGGCGAATCCGATAGCGGTGGCGAAGGCCGAGAGGCCAAGCGGCAAGAATCTCCCCGGGGAGGGTGAGTTGATCGCCAGTGCGTGGGAGCTCTGCTGCGGAAAGAGGTCGCAGCACGGCGTGCTCGGGACGAAAAGCGAGAAGCTTCCCGTCGTGGATGAGCAGTTGCCAACCGAAGAAATGGGCAACGTCCGGGGAAGAGGGCACGGTATAGAAATCCAAGGGGCTCCCCACTTGGGCCAGCCGTCCCTCCAGCAGCAGTGCGACACGGTCGGCGACCATGGCCGCCTCGACCTGATCGTGGGTGACGAAGAGGGTGGTCATTCCCAATTCGCGATGCAGTCGCCGCAGAAGCAGTCGCATCTCCGCCCGGAGCGACTCGTCGAGCGCCGAGAAGGGTTCATCGAGCAGCAGCACACGGGGCCGGGTGACGAGACTGCGGGCCAACGAGACCCGTTGCTCCTGACCTCCGGAGAGGGTCGCCGGAGACCGGTCCTGGTACCCCTCGAGTTGGACCCAGCCGAGGGCCTCCGCCACCCGCTCTTGAATCTCCGGGGCAGAAACCTTGCGCATCCGCAATCCGAAGGCGATATTCTCGCCGACGGTGAGGTAGGGAAAGAGGAGCGGCTTCTGAAAGACGAGGACTGCTCCACGCCGTTCGGGTGGGAGCCGCAGCACCGAGTCCCCACCGAAGCGAACCTCTCCGCTGGATGGGTGA
>JBMUAP010000013.1:0-16402 GCA_049454155.1 Blastocatellia bacterium | reverse complement strand
GTTTGTCGACACCCAATGCCACGCTGTCCACATCGGCCGGGGCGCAATCGCCAATCCATGGATCTTTCGCCAAACCTGGGAGGCCATGAACGGACAGCCCGTCTATCGCCCAACCCCGAGCGAAATGCACGCCCTTCTCCTCCTCTTCCGGGACTATCTGCGCGACTTCATGCCCGAGAAAGGGGTCATCGGTCGACTGAAGATGCTCTCTGCCCAGTTTCTCCGCGGAGTCGCCCACGGGGCCCAGCTGCGCACCTCTGTCCTTCGTGCCCAGACCGTCGAAGAGATGGAGCCGCTCTTCGAGGCCTACTTTGCCCTCGCCGAAGAACATGGCATCGATCCAGCCCTCCAGAGCGCGCCGGATGAGGTCGCCGATTACGCCCAGTGCGGTGTCTAATCCGCCAACCGCTCCAGATAGGTCTCACCCAGCCCGCATCTCGGCGAGCATCTCCGCAATCCGACGCCGGACCTCGGCCGTCATCTCCGCATAATCCCCCGTGGGATAGACCGGCTGGCCATAGCGAATCCGGACCGGCGCAAGGTGCAAGCGGGAAGAGTCGCGGGGGAGGACCTTCCAGGCGCCATCGATCGCCACCGGGACGATCGGCAAGTTGAGGACGGTTGCGAGGATGGCGGCCCCCTGCTTGAATTCGTGGAGCTCCCCATCGAATGTGCGATGTCCCTCCGGATAGATCGAGAGAATCTGGCCGGCCTGCAATCCCTGCGCTCCGGCCCGCATCGCCCGGATCAAGTGCAGTCCTGCGTCGACGGGAACCACGTGGATGGCGCGAGCCAGTCCTGCCATCCACCGACTGGAAAAGTACATCTTGGCCCCAACGTGGAAGGTCCGATCGAGAACTTTCCGCGGATAGGTCGAACAGATCAGAAATGCGTCCAGATAGCTCTGGTGATTCGGGCAGATCAGAAACGGCCCGGAGACCGAGGTGAGCACCGCCTGCCCCCGTACCTCGAGGGAGAGGAAGAGGCGGGCCAGCCAGTAGATCGGTCGCAGCACCAGATACCCGAGCAGAAGCGGCAAGGGCCGATGATCCTGAGCCGAGGCCAAGTCCGCGGAATCTCCTGAAGTCTCGAGAAGTACCGACCGCCAATTGAAAGCCGCCCCCTCCCGCGTCGCCGCGAGCGGGACCTCGCCTCCCGCCAGACCTTCGGCAATCGTCAGCAGATCTCCGACGAGCAGGGCTGCCGCCCCTTGCTCCGGGTCGATTGCCCGCCCCAGCCGCCGCTCAAGCGCGACGATCGTCTCGGCCCGGGCCAACGAATCGAGCCCAAGGTCAAGTTCAAGGCTCATCTCCGGATGGATCGTCACCTCCCCCTTGATCTGAGGACGCAGCAGCTCGGTCACCACCTCTCCCGCCGGAGAGGCCATCCTCGCCCGATCGGCCGCTTGCCAGATGAAGCGGTTCAGATCCCGATGGGACCCGGCCAGCCCCCCCTCTGCCTCGATCTGACGCTGCAGTTCAAACCGGCGGATCTTGCGCGTCGGAGTCCGGGGAAGAGGCTCAATCCGAATCAGGTAGTCCCGAACCCGCTGATATTCGGGAATCTCCCGGCCGAGGCTATCCAGCGCAAAACGGATCTCGTGCCGCGCGTTGAGGATCTGATGCGCTTTGAGATACTCGGCGTCCGGCACCACCACCGCCACCAACTTCTCTGCCCCGGCAAATTCACTCTCCGGATCACGAACTCCCATGACACAGACTTCGCTGACGAGGGGACTCCGCAGGTACTGGGCCTCGACCTCTTCCGGGTAGACGTTCTTCCCCGAGGGAAGGACAATGACCTCTTTCCTCCGTCCAGTGATGTAGAGGTGCCCATCCGCATCAAACCGGCCCAGATCGCCCGACCGGAACCAGCCGTCATCCGTAAAGGCCGCCGCATTGGCCTCCGGATTGCGGTAATAGCCCGCCATGACGATCGGCCCCCGAATGAGAACCTCGCCGATCCCCTCGGCGTTCGGCTCGTCGATCCGAATCTCGACCGTGCCCAGGGGTTTGCCGACGGAACCAACTCGATTGTCCTCAAAGCGGGTCGCCGTCGCCGCTCCCGATGTCTCACTCAATCCGTATGCCTGCAGGACCGTAAACCCCAGCTTGTGGTAGTCGCGTGCCACCGCTGCGTCAAAGCTCGACCCGCCCGAACAGGCCAGGCGCAAATGGCCCCCAAACGCCTCGTGCACTCGCCGGAAGAGGACCCGTCCCAGGTTGATCCCCAACCGGTCGCGTAACCACCCATTCCCTTCCAGCATCGCACCAAAGAGCGCGCGGACGAGGCGCGGCTGCGCCCGGACCCCATCGAAGATCTTCTTGTGGAAGAGGTACCACAGACGCGGAACGCCCGTCAGGGCGGTCACACGGCCCTCCTTCAATCCGCGCAGGATCTCCTCGCTGGTCAACTCGCTGATGTAGACAACCGTCGCTCCAATCAACGTCGCGATCCACAAGTTGACGATCTGGGAGTAGGCGTGAAAGAGGGGCAGCAGACTAAGGATCACCTCCCGATCCGAGAAGCGCATCGCCTCCTCGACAGCCCCCGTCTCGGCGACGATGTTGCCGTGGGTCAGCGGGACGGCCTTGGGTACCCCCGTCGTCCCGGAGGTGTAGATCAGGATCGCCATGTCCTCGTGACGTGCCGGCGGGGGGATGTTGTCGAAGCTGGACGGTCGAGGGGTCCCCGCCCAGTCCGCATATCCCGCCAGCGGTCCTGCTGATCCTGCCCCGCGCCCCTCTGGGACGGCAGGCCCAAAGGTCACATACGGAAGGGATCGCCCGAGCCGCTGGCAGATGATCTCGAATTTCTCCCGCGCCGCCTCCGCGACAAACGCCATCTTCGCTTCGGAGTTGTCGACAAAGACGGACAACGACTCGACGCTCCCTGCCGGGTCGAGCGGCACCACGACCGCCCCTCGATAGAGGATCCCCAAATAGAGCATCGCCCAGTGCGGATGGTTCTCCCCCAGCAAGACGACCCGCTCTCCCGCTCCGATCCCCTCCAACTCGAGTCGACAGGCCACGCTTCGCACCTGGTCGAGCATCTCTCCAAAGGTTGTCTCTTTCCGCCCTTTGGCGCCCAACCGCACCATGGCGACCTTCTCCCGACGCACTGACGCCGCCTCTACCAATTGCTGACAAAAGGTCTTCGTCATTGATCGTTCCCTCCCCCCCAAGATCCGATGACTTTGATCTCGTGGCTTCTCGCTCCCGCTGCATTTGGTGAATCTTTCGATCGGAAATGGTGTGTACCCTACCACACCCGTTCCGCCTCTCCCAAGCGGCAGCCTGTCCTGCCGGCGCAAGAATGATTGACAGCAGGGAGCGGAATCCGTATATTACCTTTTTGTTTTGGCCAGGTAGCTCAGTTGGTAGAGCAACGGACTGAAAATCCGTGTGTCGGGGGTTCGACTCCCTCCCTGGCCATAGGAGAATTGGATGGATAGGACCTATAGAACGAACAGGTCGAACAGCCCCTTCCAGACGTATAAATCCCATATCCTTTGCAGTTAGAACATTCCCTCAACAATATTTAAATTCAGTTAAGTGTTTGGTCCTGTTGGTCCTATTGGTCCTACCCCCCTATCCGACAAATAATTTTCCTTCCTGCGGTAAACCCGCGCAACCGATCCGCCTCTTTCTGCTTCCAAACAACCGCTGAATAGTGATTCACCCCTTTTGAAGATTTGGCGCACGATCCGCCCAAGCCTGAGGCCTGCCGTGGTCAGCCTCCGATCTTTGACAAACTACCACACAACGTCTGAAGTTTTGCGTCAAGTATTTGCCCCGCGTGCAGGATGGCAGAGGGAAGAAATCCCTCCCACCCGGCACGATACCCAATTAACCCCGAATGAAGCGTCGGACAATCGCGATGTCGGTGGGAAGAAGATGACAGAAACGACACAAAGGACGCGGTCCGGCGATCACTCTCCAGCAAAGCATTGGGGAGGAACGCATAAGGAATTTCAAGATGGACACACAGAAACAGACTTCACTTGAGGAGTGCCGAACAGGCCAATCAGACAAGAACACGAAAAGAAGCCCCTTCCGAAACCTGCCCCCCCTTCCCCAGAAGAGATCGCTGGGATGGGTCTGCCTGCTGGCCCTCATCGCTGGGGCAGGTGCCTATGTGCACCTCGCCGGGGATCGGGCTCCAATGGTCCTCGCGGCAAGCGCCAATGAGAGGGCGGAAAATGGGATCAGCAGCGACTTGGAGAGACGGGTCGAGGATCGTCAAGCCCAAGCGGCCGCCTTGGAGCGGGATGAGCTGGTCGAGAACCGGTTCCGAACGCTCCAACAGAAGATGCTGCCCGGGGGATCATTGCCGGTGATTGTTCGGCTCCGGATCGCCTATGAACCAGAGCACAAGTTGGAAGATCCGCTCGACGTTGCCGCACAACGAACGCTGATCGAGCGGATGCAAGGAGAGACCCTGCGGACTCTGCAGGGGGATGACTCGGCGTCAGTCAAGTCCTACCGCTACCTTCCCCTCCTTGCCGTGCGGGTCGATGCCGCCGGACTCGCGTCCCTGGCGCAGTCGGCTGCAGTGATCGACATCTTCGAAGACACGATCTCACTCCCAGCCCAAGTCGAGGGTACGACCGGCACAGGATCGACCACTCCGGGAGGAGCGGACCTCGGAATTGCCCAGGTGCGACAGCTCGGTCTGACAGGAATCCACCAGACGATTGCCATTCTCGATACTGGGATCGACAAAGCCCACCCGTCCCTGGCGGGAAAAGTGGTCGCGGAGGGCTGCTTTTCGTCGGCCAGTCCCGACGAGGGCATTCAATCGGTCTGTCCGGCCGGAGGAAGAGCGCTCAAGGAAGCGGATGCAGGCCTTCCCTGCCAGATCGACGGAACCGGGTGTGAGCACGGAACACAGGTCGCGTCGATTGCCGCCGGTCGGAAGGGAGTTGCCCCGGAAGCCAGCTTGATTGCAGTCAAGGTGGTCTCGCGACTGGATGCACCTGGAGTCTGTCCAGAGGGCGCAAACTCTTGCCTCTTCGCCTTCGATTCTGACCTGTTGCAGGGGCTTGAATACATCTATGAACTCAGAGAGAGATTCCGGATCGTCGCGGCCAACATCAGCCTCGCCGGCCCCCTCCTCGGATCGAACTGCGATGCGGAGGCGGCCCCACTGCGCTTGGCGGTGGAACTCCTCGAAGGAGCCAACATCGCCACGATCGCGGCGGCCGGCAACGACGGGGATTCGGGGGCACTCAGCTCCCCGGCGTGTGTCTCTTCGGCGATCAGTGTCGGCAGCTTCTCAACTGTCACCTCGAACGCGCTGCCGGGCCTGCCCGGTGGAGTGTTGACCGGAATCACGCAAGCCGAGCAGGTCTCAGCCTTCTCCAACAGTGCGGAAGAACTCGATCTCCTCGCCGCGGGGCAGGACGTGCTGGTCCCCACACTTGGTGGAGGAGAGACGCGCGCCAGCGGAACCTCTTTCTCCGCCGCTTCGGTTGCGGGCGCCTGGGCCTTGGCTCGTCAGAAGTCAGGAGTTGCCTCGGTCGCCGAGATCCGGACCGCCCTGGTTGCGACGGGACGTACGATCAACGATTCACGCAATCAGCTGCGCCGATCGCGCGTCAACCTCGACGGGGCCATGATCGGGCTGGGAACCCTCGCCGTCATGTCGGCGGCACCTTCTGCCCCGAACGGGGCCATTGCTTTTCCGTATTTGGGTGATGCCAATGTGAACGCGCCATACCCCTATCGGATCAAGATCACGTGGCGAGACAACTCGAACAACGAATTGCATTTCGTGATCATGCGGCGGACACCCACCAAGCCGGACTGGACCGCGATCGGTATGGTCAGGACCAACGCGACTTCTTTCATGGACGTCGACGTCAAACCCAATACCCGATACGAGTATCACATCTTCGCCTACAACGGAACGGCACGATCCGGTGCGTCAAATATCGCCACGGTGGTCTCGATGCCAGTTCGCATTGCCCAGCCGACCAATTTGACGGCCTTGGCCGCCTCGGCAAATGCGATCACCCTCAATTGGACGGACAATTCAGTCGAGACTGGCTTCGCGATCATGCGGCAGCGTCGCGGAACAACCTCATGGGAAAGAATTGCCACGGTACCGGCAGACACTCCCACCTACACCGACCAGAACCTCTTGTCGTCGACCTTGTACACCTACTGCGTCTGCGCGTTCGACAACGCGGGAGATTCCGATCCCTCGAACGAAGTGTCGGTGGTCACGCTCGATGAGCGTGGCTTTACCCCACTGCCAGCCGCACCATCGGATCTGGAGATCACAGCGATTCCGTCTGGAAGCCTCGGACGGTACGGACAACTCGAGCTGAAGTGGAGAGACAACTCCGCCAATGAATCGGGCTTCCAGATCTGGCGTCGTGCCGAGGAGATGAGTGCCAACTGGGAACTCTTGACCACTCTCGCGCCTAATTCAAAACTCTTCTTCAACTCGGGACTGACACCAGAGATGCGCTACCACTACCGCGTCGCCTCCTTCAATGGGGCAGGAGTCTCGATGTCGAGTGAAGAGGTCAGTGCCATCCCCCCGATGTACAATTTCGCTTCGGTGCGAAGCGGGCAGACCGTCTCGGGCAATCTAGGGAGGGGCAGCTTCCTGCGCTATCGAGTCTATGTTCCGGAGGGAGCCAGCCAGCTCTCAGTGGTCGCACAGATGCGGGCCCACCTTTCGCGAGGAGATGTCGACATCTTCGTTCGGCAAGGAAGGTTGCCAACGATGACGCTGTCGGACTGCAGCTCCCGCTCCACCTCCGCCGTCGAGCGGTGCACAATCAACGATCCAACCCCCGGGGATTGGTATATCTCCGTCTATGGACAAAAAATAGGGACATCGTCCTTTGAAATGACGGCGACGACTCAGGAGAGGAGAGTCCAGCAGGTCCCCCTACCATCGCTTGGGCAGCGACCATAGGCCCTTCCCGCAAAAAAGGCGGTGGGAGAGGAGATCTCCCACCACCCTTTTTGATCGCAACTACTCACCGCATCAATCAGCTTCAAGGTATCCATTGTTCTTCTCGGTGACCTCTGTGCCTCGGTGGTGCAATCATCTCTTCAGTTCTATCGTTAGTCGCTGGTTGGCCAAGTCCACCTCATTCGACGATCGCCGTGACGGCAAAATGGTCGGACGGGGTCCGTCCCTCCCGTTGCGTTCGATCGATCCGTGCGTCCCGTACCTTCCAATCCCGACTGGCCCCAATCCAATCGATGCGGGGTCCACGGAGGTTCTCGGCCTTGAACCCAGAGAACGTCCCCTCTTCCATTCCTCGGACCGGAGAGACAACGCGGTAGGTATCGAGGAGCGGGGAGGCAGTTCCAGCGCCGCCCTTTCCCGTCTCCTCTGAACCGAAGAGGGCGAGGTATGGATCCGTCCCCTCCCCGGCATTGAAGTCTCCGGTAACGATCACCCGATGGTCGCGCCCCCACGTCGCGACGCGCCGCCGCAGCAATCTCGCCGATTCGAGACGGGCCTGTTGCCCCCGGTGGTCAAAGTGGGTATTGAGAAAGAGAATCGGTTTGGCCCGAGGATCCTGTCGGTCACGCAGGCGAACCCAGGTCGCCATTCGTGTCAAAGCGGTATCCCAGCTCTTACTCGCGGGGATCTCCGGGGTTTCACTCAGCCAGAAGTGGCCTCCTTCGAGCTTCTCGAAGCGGTCCCGCTTGAAGTAGAGCGCTGTCATCTCGCCCTTCTCGGCCCCATCATCCCGCCCGACCCCGAGGACCTCATAGCTGGGGAGCGACTCCGCCAGATAGTCACGCTGAAACCCGAGGGTCTCCTGCGTTCCCAGAAGATCCGGGTCGAACTGGCGGATGGTGTCGAGCAGAAAAGTCCGTCGTTTGTCCCAGTGATTCTCCCCATCGTTGGCCGTACCATAGCGAATGTTGTAGCTCATGACGCGCACGGTCCGTGAGGATTGCACCGACTGCCCACTGAGCCCTCCGGCGGTCAAGAGGAGGACCAGCCATAGTCCCCATGTGCGGATCTGTCCCGTCGATCGTCCCATTTCCTTGTCTTCCCTGCCTTTCTATTGCTTGTGCCCAGATTGCGTGGGCGGTTTCGTGAGGGGAAGTTATACGGGATCGCGTTGGGCTTGTCCATCTGGAAGCCAGGAAGAAGGGCGAGGAAGGGCTCTCACCAAGGGAGCAGCCCCATCTGTCGGCGGCCGAGCGGCGTCAAATCGGCCAGTTCGGCACGATCCTGGAAGTCGACCTCGTAGTCCTCGGCGGCAAAATCGGGGGCGCTACGGCCCTCAAGAAATCTCTCGGCTTGCCGGGGGAGGAAGGCAGCGTTGCGAGGAGACCACGGAGCGGCCCCAATGTACATGACGTTGCTCTCCTCGGTACCTTGGTGAAGGTCTTCGACAGCGTGGATGACGTCGGGGTGCCACCAGACCGTGTCGCCCGGTTCGATGCGCGGGAGGGAGACGAGGCCAGCGAGAAGGGCGGAGTGCCACGTGGCATCGACGGCCAAAGCGCGCCCGGCCGTCGCTCCACAGAGATCGTCCTCGGCGACATCGGGCTGCAGTGCTCGCAGGAGCAGCCAGGCCACGCTTGCCGCGATTGGAATCAATCTCAACGTTCCATCCCCCGCTCCCTGAGGGGTCAGCGCGGTCCAGCCCTGAAAGGTCCGAAAGGCGCTGCAGACCGCAGGGGAGGGAATCTCACGAGTGCTGGTGCGCCCTTCCGCCCGGAATGGGTCATAGGCCTCGACGTCCCCAAAGAGGACTTCATGATAGACCGAGCGAAAATGGGGATCGCACCACCGCTCGATCGACCCTCCATCACAGTGGGGGGAGAGGCCGAAAGTGGTATCACCCGGTTGACGGCGCCGGAGCCGATCCGCATAGATGCAGTCCCGCCCGGGATCGAACTCCTCTGTCCCATCCTGGCGACGCGTCTCCCAGAGACCGTGGAGGAGCGATCGCAGAGCGGTCATCGCTGGATCCTGTCGTGCCTCGATCTGCGGCTTCGACCAGTAGAGGCCATAGATCTGGGGGCGACCGGCGGCCAATCCACTGAAGTAGCGGTCGAGGCCGGCGCGGCTGGCCGTCTTGTCGAGATAGCGGTTGGTCGTGATGTAGTCGCCAATGGCACGATTCCACTCGATCGCCCGCTCCCGCTCGAAGACGCCCCGGACGATCAGGCAGCCCCGCCGATGGACCCATTCCCGGAGTGAGCGCTGAACTCCTTCGCGTTGGAGAGAGCGCCATTCGACCTCCGGAATCGCCCGCTCTCCCGTGGTACGGATCGTGGCCACTTCGTCGGCGAGCCACTGATCCAATCGTCGCATCCGGGCTTCGAGATCCGGAATGGATCCGCGCAATAACCGCTTGGTCTCCTCAATCGCCCGCACTGGGTCCTGCATCCACGCTGGAGTCTCTGACATCTCTGGGTTGGCTCCTCTCACTCCATCAACTGGGGACCAACTGAGACTGACTCCCCGTCCGATCCCGCCTCAACGCGGAAAGATCGTGGCACGGAGCCGCGAGAAAATCCAGACCGGATCCCATCTGTCTCAGTCCGGGAGCCACGTGTAGAGCGCTTTGAAAAGAAGGAGGATCAGCTCGAGGAGCTTGCGGAGGGCAGGTCTACCCATCTGCAATAGATGCGGCCTCTTGACGAGAACCACTCCCGCACCGAGGATGAGCAGCAACAGACAAATGCGCAACACCCAATTGGAGGAAGGCTTTTTGGGTTCTTCGTCCGTCGTGATGGTAATACGCGTCGCCATCGCAAGGGCCCTCAGGGGGTCTGCGTGGACAGCGGACGAAGGACTTTTCCTGGATCGGCAGTCTCCTCCCGGTCTAGCCCCGATGGCGAATGGCAGAATCGCCGAGGCTCGTGCACCCCCTCCCCCAATTGGGCAGGGATCTGCGGGAAGTGGCTGCTGCCCGCCGTCGGATTTGTTGGAACTGGCTTCGAGATAGCTGCTAGGACGGCGGGACTATGCCGCGAAAACCGAGAAAATGCAAGAAGATCCTCCCACTTCCGACTGACTGTCAGGCGAGAAGACCGGTCAGGACCTGTCCCTCATCGGTTGGCCCGATGAGGCGTTGCTGCAATCCCTGGTAAGGGAAGGCAAAGCGGTAGGGATCGAGACCGAGCAGGTGGAGCAATGTCGCTTGGAGGTCGCGAATGCTGACCGAATGATCGACAGGGTGGTAGCCAAAGGGGTCCGTCTGGCCATAGGCGAGACCGGGCTTGATCCCTCCGCCCGCCATCCACATCGCGAACGCATTGGTGTGATGGTCACGACCGACAAAGCCCTTGCGAAGTTCCGTGCGGACGTTGTTCTGCATCATCGGGGTGCGCCCAAATTCGCCTCCCCAGACGACGAGCGTCTCGTCGAGCAGCCCCCGTTGTTCGAGATCGACAAGGAGGCCGGCCATGGCGCGATCCACCTGGCGGCATTTGATCGGGAGGGTCTCGTCGATCGACTCGCCGGGAGAGGTTCCGTGGTGGTCCCATCCCCAATCGTAGAGCTGGACAAAGCGGACCCCACGCTCAATGAGGCGACGCGCCAGCAGGCAGTTGTTGGCAAAGGTCGGGTCGTCACCCCGATAGAGCAGCCGGGGATCCTCGGCGCTCTCGGCAGCGGAGCGATGCCCCGGCCGGGCCCCGTAGAGTTCAAGGATATGGCCCGGTTCCTGGGTCAGGTCCATGGCCTCTGGAACGGCCATCTGCATGCGGTAGGCCAGCTCATACTGGGCAATGCGGGTCAAGGTCTCGGCGTCGCCTGTCGAGTGATACTCCGCCTGGTTCATCTCGGTGAGTGCGTCGAGGGTACGGCGGCGGAGGGTCCGATCGACGCCTGGCGGATTGCCAAGATAGAGTACCGGATCCCCCTCGGTGCGCGCTTGGACTCCCTGGTAGACGCTCGGCAGAAAGCCCGATCCCCAGAGAGACTTGCCACCATCCGGCGTCTTCCCGCCGGAGAGCAGAACGACAAATCCCGGCAGATTGTCGTTGAGGCTGCCCACCCCATAGGTGACCCACGAACCGAAGGAGGGGTTACCCAGTCGGGGTGACCCGGTCTGCACAAAGAGCTGCGCCGGGGCGTGGTTGAATTGATCGGTGTGGACTGTCCGCAGAATCGAGACCTTGTCGACCACCTTGGCGAAGTGGGGGAGCAGCTCGCTGACCCACTGCCCACTCTCTCCGTGACGGGCAAAAGCGAACTGGGCCGCCAGCATCTTCGGAACTCCCTTGATGAAGGCGAAACGCTTCCCTTCCAGGAAAGACGGCGGAGCGTCCTGCAGATGGAGCTTCCGCAGCTCCGGTTTATAGTCGAAGAGTTCCAGTTGGGAGGGGGAACCCGCCATGTGGAGATAGATGATGCGCTTGGCCCGCGGCTGGATCAGAAATGGCTTGTCCGGCCGGGGCGTCTGCGCGATCCCGTCCCGGACCAGCAGATGCTGCAACGCCATCGCGCCCAAGCCAAGGCCCGCTCCCTGGAAAAAGTGGCGTCGGGTCAAGGTCTGTTGTCGGGCGAATCGGTCCGTCATGGCTTCTCCCTTCCGTCATACCGCAAAAGAATGGAACGTCGCTCAGCCGCGGCTGAGCAGCTCGTCGAGATTGAGGATGGCGCTCGCCGCCACCACAGCGGCGGCCATCTCAGCCGGCGTGACGCCCGAGGGCGGGACGACCCGGGCCGCCCGCAAGAGATCCGCTGCCTGCTCCGGCCGCGCCACCAAGGAGGACTCCAACTCGGCGGTAAGGGCCAGCAGGGGGGTCAACTCACCCGTGCGAAGCGGGCGCACCAAGGCGAGCCGTAGACCGTGTGCGAGGCGCTGCTCACGAGAGGCCGGTGCCTCGCGCACCATCCGGGACGCCAACCCGCCGGCGGCCTCCCAAAAGACAGGGTCGTTGAGCGTCACCAGCGCTTGGAGCGGAGTATTGGTCCGGATCCGGCGGATCTGGCAGACCTCGCCACTCCCCCCATCAAACGTCGTCATCGAGGGATAGGGGGTGGTTCGCTTGAGGTATGTGTAGAGCCCCCGCCGGTAGCGGTCCTCGCCTTCGGCATCGACCCACTTGCGGGTGTTGTAGGTCGAGCGCCAGAGGCCCGCCGGTTGGGGGGGCATGACGGGTGGCCCCCCGACTCGCGTCGAGAGGAGGCCAGCGATGGCCAGCGCCTGGTCGCGCAAGACCTCGGCGCCGAGGCGGTAGCGCGAGCCTCTCGCCAAGAGGCGATTGGCCGGATCGGTCTCTCGCAAGGATTCCGGAGCGATCGAGGCTTGCCGGTAGGTCTCACTGGTGACGATCGTCCGCAGAAGCTGCTTGAGCGACCACCCGCGGTCGCGATACTCCCCCGCCAGCCAGTCGAGCAGCTCCGGATGGCTGGGAGGGCTCCCCTGCGTGCCAAAGTCCTCCTCCGTCTCGACCAACCCGACCCCGAAGAGGCGGGCCCAGATTCGATTGGCCCAGACACGGGGCGTCAAGGGGTTGGCCGGGTCGACCAACCAGCGGGCCAACCCAAGGCGATCGGCCGGAGCGCCTTCCGGGAAGGGGTGAAATGATCGCAGGATCCCTGGCGTGACCCGCTCTCCGGGTTCGAGGAAGTTACCTCGGACGTGGAGATGGGTCTCCCTCCGCTTCGCGTCCGGCAGCTCGCGCATGACCGGCAAGCGAACAATCGCCTCTTCCAGCTGCTGGCGCTCCTCTTCGATCTCAGCCAGTTGATCATAGACCTTCCGCGAGGGGGAGGTGGGGAGCGCAAGGCGAGCCGGATTTCCCGCAGTGGCGGCAAGGCGAAACCGCCGAAGTGTCGTCGTGTCCCCCTTTTGATGGGAGAGGGTCAGTTCGAGGCGTCCCGCTTCCCGGACGAGCAGCGGCTGTGCCAGTTCCAGAAGCAGGGCGTGAGGCTCGCGTCCCCGGCCCTCCACCGACCAGCCCGTCTGCTCGTCCCCGTCGATCGCGGCGGCAGGGGCACCCGCCTTGTCAGCATAGCCCGCCCGGGCCTGCTTGATTCGGAGCGGAGTCTCTCCCCAACGAAGCGACAGTTCGGTGAGCACGAAGTGCGATTTCCAGTTGTTGCGACCAACCGCCTGCTGCTCGTCGGCGAGCCGCTCTGGCAGAGTGTCCAGCCGGAGGGCCGTGTAGCGCCCGGGTGGGACCTGATAGGTCACCGTGTAGGTCTCCTCGGGAGGGGCCTTGCCCAGCGCCGTCACGGTCCCATCGGCATCGACCGCGAGCGTGCTGCCATCCCTGGTCGCCACGGTCTGCGGGGAGAGCAGCTGCCAGGGTGCGGTGAGGGGTAGTTGTGACTCAGGTGGTGGGAGCTTGCCCTGGAGCGTCGCGAAACGGCTCTTGAGCTGTTCGAGCGTCGCCCGTTGATCCTTGGTCGAGAGATCGAGCGTCGGAGCATCGTCCGAGCGGTCGGCGTCCTCGGTCTGATTGAAGATGGCGAAGAGTTGATAGTACTCACGATGGGAGATCGGGTCATACTTGTGGGTGTGGCACTTGGCACATCCCGCCGTCAATCCCATCCAGACCTGCAGCGTCGTATCGACCCGATCCTTGACCGCCGCGACCCGAAACTCCTCGTTGTCGGGCCCCCCCTCGTCGTTGGTCATCGTGTTGCGATGGAAAGCAGTGGCGATCCGCCGACGTTGATTGGAATCGGCGAGAAGGTCGCCGGCGAGCAGCTCCTCCGTCAGGCGATCGAGCGGCAGATCGGCGTTGAGGGCGTCGACCATCCAGTCCCGCCACGGCCAGATGGTCCGCCCGAGATCCTTCTCGTAGCCCTTGGTATCGGCATAGCGCGCCAGGTCAAGCCAGACCCGTGCCCAGTGCTCGCCAAATTGGGGGCGGGCGAGCAGGTCGTCAACCATGCGGTGCCATGCCTCTGGGCTGGGGTCGACGGCAAAGCGGTCCGCCACCTCCGGCGTCGGTGGCAGACCAATCAGATCGAGCCAGAGGCGGCGTACCTGCTGATGGGGCGGGGCGAGCGGTTGGCGCTGAAGGCCGCGCATGGCCAGTGTCCGATCCACCAACTGGTCGATCGGATGACGTGCCTCTTTGGTCAGGAGTGGCCGGCGAACTGGCTCAAAGGACCAGTGGCGCCCCCATTTCGCCCCCTCCGCAATCCAGCGCCGCAAAGTGGCGACTTCTTCAGGACTTACCCGACGCGGGATGGTCGACGGAGGCATGGCCAGATCCGGATTGGCGTGCTCGATCCGGCGCACAATCAAGCTCTGGCCAGGATCACCGGGAACGATGGCCGCGCCCTGGCGCCGTGTCGCCTTGGCCGTCTCCTCAAGATCAAGACGCAAGCCCGCCTGTCGATTCCCCTCGTCTGGCCCGTGGCAAACGAAGCAGTGGGTCGAGAGAATCGGTAGCACGTCCCGTCCAAACTCGACCGGGCTCGGCGCCGACTCGACCGGAGAGATCCAGGCTGACCGCCGTCCCACCAGCCCCAAGCTCAACAGGACCAGCAGGAGACCGACCATCCCCACGATCCGACCGACCCGTCGCTTTCTCCCACCCCCTTCACGTGACCACTCTGTCTTCAATGGACGCCTCCATCTCTTGTCATCGAACCAACTGGGGATGGCCAGTCCTCCCGCAGGGCCAGAATCGCCTGCAACCCGGCGCGGAGGGCCTCTTCCCCCTCCCGTTCGGAGAGGGTAGCGGCAGGAATCCCGCACTGCACGAGCACCTCGCACCACGCTGCGGCCAGAACGCCTCCCCCCGCCAGGAGAACCGGCTGACCACTCGAGAGATGCCCTTGCCGACCAAGGGCCTCGACCTCCGCGCCCAGCACCGTTCCAATCAAAAAGGCCAACCGCTCCTCCGGCGTGCTCTCCGGCAGCCGCTGCTCGAGGAGCCGAACACAGAAGAGCGCCCGCGGGAGACCCGTGCGGGACTCCTCTCCCATCCCGGCGGCCAACCACGCCGGGTCGAGCTGAGCCGGTCGCGTCGCCGGAACCGATCCAGCCAGAATCGTCTGGGTCTGTACGACGTGGATCAACTCTCCCGCCAGGGAGGTGTGGCTCCCGGCAATCTGCCCCTGCGAATCGATCCGAATGACCTTCCAGTGCGAACCGAGATTGAGGAGGGTCCCACCCGGCTGGAGCCTCCCCAAGGCCAGCAGGCCCAGACAGAGCGTCTCCTCCCCCCGCATGACATCGGTCGTGCCGATCTCCTCCCGGGAACAGCCGAGAGGCCCAGAGCGGACGCCTGGCACCATCAGAAAGGGGAGTGGAGTGATCTCCGGAAACACTCTCCAGACCGCGCCCGCAGCCAAGTCACGCAGCCCGGCTGGCGCGGGCTGGTGGGGAACTTCCCCCAGACCGAGCGGAGAGGTGATCATCCCGGCGGCAAGGACTGCCACCGGCGGCTCGGACCACCCCTGCTCGACACCGGCCGCCTGGACCTCGTCAATCGCCTCGCGCAAGGCGGTCCGCAAGGCCACCGTCGACCCCTCCTGCGCCGTCTGGCGGACCCCGACCGGGACGCGCCGGATCGCCCGGACCTCTCCTCCCCCCACCAACCAGACTCGCGTGTTGGTCGTCCCTTGATCGACGCCGATCCAAGTTCGAGCAGCAGCCGTCAAAGATTGGGCCACGATCCCTCCCCTCGCTGGCTTCCCTGCCGGACCTCACGCACGGCCGCGGCATAGACCGCCGCCCTCTCTCTCAGCTCCACCAATCGGTGATCATCCATCTTCCCCCGCCCAAAGAGTTCTCCGCCGACGCCGACCGCCCAGGCCCCGGCCGCGAGGTAGGTGCGCGCCCCCTCCGGCGTCACTCCCCCTGTCGGCACAAACCGGACGCCCGGCAATGGGCCCGCCATTGCCCGCAGAAAGTCGACACCAAGGGACTGGGCTGGAAAGAGCTTGATCGCCTGGGCTCCCGCGTCGAGCGCTTCAACGATCTCCGAAGGGGTGAAACATCCCGGGAGGGAGAAGAGCCCCCACCGCCGCGTCGCCTCGATCACCACCCCGTCCCGGTTCGGCGAGACGATAAACTGCCCCCCGGCGGACGCCCCCGCCTCGACCTGCGTCGCCTGCAGCACCGTCCCCGCGCCGATTGCCATCCGCGCTCCAAACCGGCCCGCCAGCCGCTCGATCGTCTGCAAGGCCCCCGGCGAATTGAGCGTCACTTCGACCGCCGTCAGCCCCGACGTCTCCAGAACCGCAACCATCTCCTCCTCGGCCCCTCCCCAGTCGCCGCGCAGGATCGCGACGATCCGGCCGGCCTCGATTCGATCCTCGACACGCGTCTGCTCTCCCATCCGCTCCCCGGTTCCCTTCACAATTCATTCTCGATCCAGTTGTTGATTGAGGGCCTCACCCGAGCGATGATCCCACCTGCAGGTGCGCAGCATACCATCCTCGCGCCAAAAAGAAGAGGGGCGAGGCACCGCTCCAGCCTCCCGGA
>JBMUAP010000012.1:0-16449 GCA_049454155.1 Blastocatellia bacterium | reverse complement strand
TCTCTGTGTCTCGGTGGTGCAATCATGTCTTCCGTTCTGAGAGCGGTCTCTGGTCAGTCCGGTCCACTTTCTGATTTTCCTCTCCGTGAGTAGTTACGATCAGCGGGCACAGCGAAATCCGCTGTGGAGGAGCCCCGTGTCTGGGCTCGATTTCATGCGAGCCGAGACCCGGTAACTGGCACAATACGAGTCGTGGCAGAGAAAGGAGCCGCCGCGCTGCACTCGTTTCGGCATGCCGGGCTCTTGTGGGTCGAAGCTGCTGGAGGGACCCTTCGGGTTCTCGACGAACCCCATCTGGGCATCACGCTGGTAGGTCTCGGGATGATACCAATCCGCACACCACTCCCAGACGTTGCCGCTGATCTCATAGAGACCGTACCCATTGGGAGGAAAGCTCCGCACGGGGGCGGCGAGGGCGAACCCATCCCGTAAATTGTTGCGATCGGGAAAGTTGCCTTGCCAAGTATTGGCGCGGGGGCTCCCGGCTTCGATCGGTTCATTGCCCCAGGCAAAGATCGCCTCTTGCAGCCCACCCCGAGCTGCCCACTCCCACTCCGCCTCCGTGGGGAGTCGTTTCCCAGCCCAGCGGGCATAGGCGACTGCATCATCCCAGGAGATATGGACGACGGGATGGTTCTCTTTTCCAGTGATCGAGCTCGATGGCCCCTGCGGATGGCGCCAATTGGCTCCGGGTGTCCATTCCCACCAATTGCCAGGGTTGTTCAAGGGAACGGGCTGCTTGGGTTGGCGAAAGACGAGTGAGCCGGCGACGAGGACACTCGAAGGCGGCTTAGGGGTTCCCGGGGGAAGCGTCTTGCGCATCTCTTCCCAATCCGGCGCGCGCTCGGCGGTTGTGCGGTAGCCAGTCGCTTTGACGAAGGCAGAGAACTGCGCGTTGGTCACCTCCGTTTCGTCCATCCAGAATCCGCTGACACGGACCCGGTGGGCAGGCTTCTCATCGTCGCGGGCGAGGGAGTCCTGACCGTTGGCTCCCATGGTGAACTCTCCTCCAGGAACCCAGACCATTCCCGCCATCTCCCCCTCGCCACGAACGATCGACGGGGGGGCGCCCTTCGCCGCATCCCCAAGGCGGGAGAGGACCGCGGCCCGGCTCGTGGGCTGATCTTCGCAGACGCCTCCCTCGTGCTGGTGGCCTTCGTGTCCCTCGTGCCCCTGATGAGGTTGCTCCGAAGTGGTCTGGGAGCTGCTTGTTGCGTCCGATGCTGCCGGAGTCTCCGAGGAGCGGCAGCCGGTCAGCCCACCCACCAACCCTGTCAACCAGAGAACTCCCACCAGCCATTCCATCCTGCGCCGATTCATTTGATCCGATCCTTTCGGTGAGGCGGAGTGATCCCCGCGCCATTGAGGTTGTCTCCCTGGCCTTCCGGCGGCGGGGAAGGCGAGATGTTTGCGGGGCAGGGGAGCAGCTCACCGGGCCCACCGTTGAGGAAGAGAATCCGACATTGCCGGTCGGGAAAGGCGGCCAGCAGCCGCTGATCACTCTGCCGGTCCATCTCCCGTGCCCAGAGCACCGGGGTCTCCGCGAGGTCGATCGAATTGTAGACCCACTCCTCGTGTGGATTGTGTCCCGGACCATAACGAACCAGCACCAACCATTTTTGCTGGCTTGATGGGTTCTCCGCCGAATCCGCAGTGCCGCCCGCGCGCAAGCGTTCGGCGAGGGCCGTTCGTTCTGCTGCCCAGGCCCAACTGCCAGATGCGTCCCGGTCGATGCGCAGGGAGACGTGGATCACCCCGAGGAAGCTCATCAGAATGGCGGCCCGCGCCAGCCAAAGCCCGCGCCGTCTTCCCCCTGGACTCCAGCTCCGCAGCCGTCGCCATCCTTGCACGGTCAGGAGAAAGAGTGCCCCCACGGCCGGGGCCGCATAGTGCGGCAAGACCCACGTCCCACCCAGCAGAATAGCCAGGAAGAGGCCGAGGAGGGCCGCGATCGGCCGCACCACCCGGTCTCTCGCCAGCAGCCCCCACGGAAGCAGCAGCAGGGCGACAGACATCGCCGCTGTGCCGAGGTACCCTCGGAGCAGGATCCCCAACTTGCGTACCAAGCCTCGCCGCAGCCACCCCGCGAGAGACTGCTGTTCGAGATGCGTCTCCTGGGCGAATCCCGTATAAAACCGGCGCAGGGAGTCATGCCGGTAGACCGGGGCCTCCCGGAGCGGCTGCCAGAGAAAGGGCGGGGCGACGGCATAGGAGCGCTCGTGCACTTGGTAGGGCATCTCCCACACACTGCCTGTCACCCCGGAGTGATAGGTCGCCAGCAGCAGCAGCGCCGGCACAAGGGGCAATCCAACCGCGAGCAGCGTCGTCCCTGCCTTTCGCCAGCTCCTCCGTTTCAGCGCTGGCAACCAGAGGAGCCCGCAGAGCAGCCCAAAGACCGCCCCCTCGAACGGCCGACTTGCCGCGAGAATCGCAAGTCCAAGCCCGAAGACCGCCCCCGTCCGGATCGATCCCCCGCACCGTAACCGCCCAGTTGCGCCCAGCACCAGCGCCCCTCCACCCAGGGCGATCGCCCCCCCCCAGAAGTTCTGCCCCCACTCGAGGAGCATCGGGTGGAGCACCGCCAGCACTCCCCCGACCAGCGCTTCCCGTGGCCGCACCCATCCGAGCAACATCCAGTAGACCGCCGCGCAACCGAGGGCCAGACTGATCCACACCCCGACGATCGGTGCTCCCCCCAACTTCCAACCCGCCGCCATCGCCAATCCTTGTGCCGGTGGGTATTTCGACGCCCAAGTCGGCTGCATCAGCACGTGGAGGCTCTCGAAGTGGGGCCAGGAGGGGGGAGGGGGATTGCTGATCCGACCTTCCCGGAACGTCTCGGCCGCGAGCAGGTAGCTGAACTCATCCGCAATCACCGGTTGCGGGGAGCGTACCAGCAGGGCAATCGCTACGCAGAGCGTCAGCGAGGCCACGACCAACCCCGCCGCGACTCGCCAGGGGTGGCGGGCCATCCGCCCCACCCGATTCTCCACCCAACGGAACCGCGTTCGACCCAGCGCCGGAGATCGCCAGACCATCCACCCCATCACTAGAAGCGCAACCGCCGGGTAGAGGATCGACCAGAGTCTATATCCACTCATGCGACCTCCCGGATCCTCCCCGCCGGCGTCAGGCGCGCGACAAAGTGGAGCCGGCGATCGAAGAGCCAGCTTGCTGGCTTGGGGTAGAGCCCGAGCGAGGATCGCCACTCCGCCACCGTCAGGTCGAGCTTGGCGAAGGCTTCATGCCACTCCCGCAGCCGCCAGTAGTGATAGGGCAGCACCACTCCGAAATGGGCATTTCCGACATAGTCCATCAGGCGCAGCGTCGAGCCCGCCAGCCACCCTTCCCGGGTATGGTCCTTCAGAACGATCGCTTGTCGGGCGACTCTCGCCGCTTCGCGAAGCAGGATGGTCGGATCATCCGTGTGGTGCAGCACGTCCACGAAGAGGGCGACATCGATACTCCGATCCTCCAGCGGAATCTCCCGCCCATTGAACCAACGGATGGGAATGGCGGTCTGTGGCCGCACCAGCGTGTCGATTCCGCTGAGCGTCAGGTCCGGTCGAAGTACCCCCAATCGCTCGGCGATGATCCCACTTCCCGCTCCAATGTCGAGGACCTCCGCTCCCGCCGGGATCAGCGTCGAGAGCTGCTCCGTCAGAACCCGAACTCGCCGACCAAAGATCAAGTCTCCGTGCAACTTTCCCAGCAGACTTCCCCCCAGCAGCCTTCCCATCTCTTGCTCCCTCCGCTTTTTTTGACAGGTTATGACTGCCGCTTCAATCCCAGAATGCTCAAAAAGAAGCTGGACAGGAGAATTTGCGAGCCCAGAATCAAGGCCATTCCCGAGGGGATCGCCCCCCGCATGACCTCCCGCGGATTGAGCGGTCCAAAGTTCTGTTGGTCCCAGAGGCCGATCGAGTAGAGGGTGCCGCCAGCTCCCCCGAGCAGCAGCAACAGCCCCACCGTCAGCCCGACCTCCAATGTCACGACGTCGAAGAGGCGGTCGAGGCGCCGATCGGGTGGCATGAGCCCCTCCCGGATGACAAAGACTTTCGTAAAGACCGCAAAGAGAACGGCTTGAAACCCAATCACCACTGCCATTGCCGTGTAGAGCAGGGTGTGGACGTCGAGCTCGACTCCTCCGACCCTTCGGGGAGCAGGCAGCAGCCAGCCTCCCAGCCCGAGCCCGACCCCCATCAGCAACAACCCCGGATAGAGAAAGAGCCAGCGCGGACTGTACATCAGGAGAAAGCGAAGGTGGCGCCAGCCGTCCCGCCAACTCCGCAGGTGCGGAGGACGGTTCCGTCCATCCTTCGAGAGTGTCGTCGGTACTTCGACAATGCGCAGCTGGTTGAGCGTCGCCCGGACGACCATCTCGCTCGCAAACTCCATCCCGGTCGTCCGTAATCCGAGACCGAGGATCGCCTCCCGCTCGAACCCGCGCAGCCCGCAGTGAAAATCTCCGCAAGGGCTGCCAAAGAAGAGCCGACCGATCGACGTCAATACCGGATTTCCGAGATAGCGATGGAGGGGAGGCATTGCTCCAGGGGCAATGCCGCCACGGAATCGGTTGCCCATCACCAATTGATCTCCGGCCCGCAATCGCTCGACGAATGGGGTGAGTGCGGCAAAATCGTAGCTGTCATCGGCATCACCCATGATCACAAAGCGACCCCGGGCGGCCTCGATCCCTCCGCGAAGGGCGCTGCCGTAGCCTTTCGCCTCGACGCTCACCACCCGGGCGCCAAGCGAGGTGGCAATCCCAGGGGACCCGTCGGTACTGCCGTTGTCGGCGATGACCACCTCTCCCGCGATCCCTGCGCCGGAGAGAAAGGATTGCGCTTTGCGGATGCACGTTGCCAACGTTTCCGCTTCGTTGAGACACGGCATGACGATCGACAACTCCAGATTCTCTTCGATCGGTTCCGCGGGAATCGTCGGTTCAGTCAGGGTTGCTGGTCTCTTCATCGATCTCTTCCTCTCGCGGCCGGCCTGGCACGAGGTCTGGTGGGGGCACCTTCTGAACGGCTCTCCGGGGCGTCAGGGGCAACAGGCCCGGCGACCAACAAGTGCGCGATGCGACGGTAGCGGGTCGCGCTCATTCCGGCCACGATGATCACCTCCTCGGGCCGTCGGAACCTTCCGTGGCGACGGCGGTGATCGATGATTCGCTTCGCGAGCACCGGGCCAATCGATGGCAGCGCCAACAACTCCTCGATCGTTGCCCGATTGAGATCGACCTGCCTCTCCCCGGAGACGCCTCCTCTTCGCTCGTTCCCTGTCGGCGAATCTGCTCGCAGGTGTCTCCCCAAATCACCAGTTCCTCCACACAGGAGCGACCAAGGCAGAACGCACCAGAGACCCGTAACGAAGATCATCTTTCCGAAGCGTCCACGTCTCACGCGGGGTCCCTTCTGCTCTCCCCAGTTGCGCCGACCAGCCGCGAAGACGGTCAGCGCAGCCCGTGGAGGATGACGCGAAACTCTCCCTGGTGGAGGACGAGCCCCTCCGGAGGGCGCCGGACAAAGGCCATCGACTTGGCGATCAGCCCAGGAACCCCTCCGCTGGTTCGGGGAGTTCCATAATGCTCATTGGTGAAGATCGCCTTGAGACGGGGGTTGGGTCCGCTCGTCATCCCATAGCGGATCGAGACCATCGGCAGGGACAATGGAAGTGAGGGGTTGGTCACTTCGATCCGGTCGTCATAGATATGGACCCTCCCCTGGCGGTCACGCGCCCCCCAATCGCGATGGACCAGCGAGTTGACGAGTGTCTCCAACACGACTCCGCGAGAATAGTAGGCGCGGATTGGGGCAAACTCTGCCTCTGCTGACGTCTTCTCGGCTGGGGGGGAGGCCTCTCCATTCTCGGCGAGCCGAAGTCGCCTGGAAGGTCGCTCCTCGCGCAGATCGACATACCGCTCGAGAAAACGCAGAGCTCTCTCAAAGAGGTGCAGGAGATTCCCCCGGAGAACCTCCTCTTCGACGATCGGAGAGCCGGGTTGCTGCCCGCTGAAACGCGCCAGCACCAGCTCCGTTCCTCGGACCAGGGCAGGGATCCGCTCCGACTTGCCGAAGAGGAGCAGCCCCGCCATTGTCGGCGTCGTATCATCCCTCACCGGCATCGCCAGCCCCATCTCCCGCAGCACCTGCGCGGTCGGAAATCCCTTGCCGGCATCCCCCCAACCCACCGGCTGCACGCCCCGCAGATAGCTCCAGAGCAGTGACTCATCGATCTCCCGCTCGACGGTCGCCGCGAGGACTGGGACCTGCTCGAATCGCGTGAGGTGGGTCTCTCCGAAGAGGCGCGAAAGCTCCTCCCTCGTCGTCTCGCGCTTGATCGCCCCTTCCCGAATATAGAAGCGATCGTCGAGCGTCCGGTACGGCCGGCTGGCGGTTGTCACTTCCAACACGACCACCCGTCGCCCATTGTCGAAGGCCACTTTGTTGATCCACGGAAGAAGGGGGGGCTGAATCTGCTGGGCACAAAGCTCGCGCAGCCCCTCCTCGACGCTTTCAGGATCTTCTACCCCTTCGATCCGCAGCTGGTCGTTGACCCCAAAGACGATCAGACCCCCATCCGTATTGGCCAGGGCAATGATCTCTGCGATCAGCTTCTCGGTGTTGCTGAACCGGACCTTCAGCTCGAGGTAGGTGTCTTCTCCGCCGCGGATGATCCGCAGCAGCTCCGTGCGCGAAATACGCTGGGCGGGCGAGGAGGCAAGATACTCGTAATAGGATCGCTCAGAGCCCGCTGGCTGACGCGAACGCTGAGAATGGTGGGAGCGTTTCCGGGGCATGTCTGTTCGTGGAACTCCTGACGGAGAGATCGACCCATTCGCCCACGCACCCCCTCATCGGCCCCTTTCCCGTGAGAGGATGTCGTACTCTTTGTGGGAAGGAGGGTGCAGGATTGGAGCGGCGCCTTCTCGTCGGCCGTCGTCTTCTAGACCCTCATCCAGACCCTCGCCCAGACCCTCGCCCAGACCCTCGCCCAGACCCTCGTGGGTTATCGGGCCGGTGATCGACGCAACAGTACGAGGGGGAAACTCAAGCGGCAGACGGGCTCTCCTGTGAGCGCCCGGTTCGAGGGAGAGAGATCCCCCAGCCGCGAATAGTGACCGGATGACGTTACTTGGTCACATCCTTGCGCTCGTCGCCCTCTTCGGCCACTCCCTTCTTGAAGCTGCGGATGCTCTCTCCCAGCCCCTTCGCCAGTGATGGCAGGCGACTCCCTCCGAAGAGGACCAGTAGAATCACCAGGATGATTACCAATTCGGTTGGCCCCAGGCCCCCTATCAGATACAAAAAGGATGTCATAGCTACTCCGATTCCGCTCGACGATGCCCGGTCTTTCCACAAGCCCCGAAGCCTCAAACCGCCATCCAGGCCGCATTTGGGCTCTACTCGTCCCGCAACCCGGCTGATCGCTGTCAGATTGCTGCCTGATCGATCTCAAAACGCAGGTCATTCTAGCGTTGCCCGCAGAAGACTGTCAATTACCCCTATCTTGATGTCCCTGGGAGCCGATGGTATAGTCACCCTTGGCTGTTGAGAAGATATCTTCGATCAGATCTCAGACCAAATACCTGAACCAGATATTTGCTCCCAGATATTTGCTCTCAGCCAAAGGCGGATCCGCCCCTGCTCCTTGTGTGCATTCATAATATCGATGCGTGATTGCGTTGCCCTGGCGTAGTCGGTCGGGGGCGGTTGAGCGGAGAATTGCTGGCGCAGAAGAGACGAAAAAACATACATAAGAAAAAAAGCAGAGGAGAACCCGAGAAACGAGAAGAAACGTGAAGGAAGATCTGGTGGGAATCTGCTTGGTATAGTCTGCAGAGCATAATTTGCAGACCATCAGAGGAGGGTGGAGAGATGGCGGATCAAAATGGAAATTCAGGGGATAAGCTGGTCTATTTTTTGATTGGGGCAGGGATTGGAGCGATTACCGCGCTGCTCTTTGCGCCAAAATCGGGTACGGAGCTCCGCTCGGAGATTGCCGACGCGACGAAGAAGGGGCTTGATTACGCCCGCGAGACGAGCCGGGAGTTGACGGAGCGTGCCAACGACTACTACCAACAGGGCGTCGAGCAGGTCGCGGATTTGGGCCAGCGGAGCCGGGGGGCGGTCGAAGAGATCACGGACCGCGGACGAGACCTGATCAATCGCCAGAAGTCACAGTTTGCCGCAGCGATCGACGCCGGCCGGCAGGGCTATCTCGAAGCGAAACAGGCCGACAAGGGCGCTGCCGCCGTTGAGGACGAGATCTAGGGGATCGTGGACGGCCGACAGGTCCTCTGGAACCAATCTGGAATCGATCGTTGGTCGATGGGCGAAGTGGGCAGAAAGAGGTGAGGGGGGACGGTGGAGAACGGAGTAAGCATCTTTATCGCCGTTGGAATTGGGGTCTTGCTGATCACTCAAGCGGTCGTCTTTGTCGGTCTCTATCTGCTGGCTCGCCGGGTGGTCAGTGTGGTTGAGCGAGCGGGTGAGCTGCAGACCCGGGCAGAGTACCTCCTCAACAATACGGAGCCGGTCGTCAAGCTCGCGCATCACCTGATGGCGGATCTCAAGGAGGCCTCTGGTTACTTTGTCCAGGGTGCAGAGCAGATTCACGCCATCACGGAGATGGCGCGGGACGAAGTGGCCGAGGTGAAATCCCTGCTCGGCGATGCGACGGCGCAGGCCCGTCGCGAAATCGAGCGGGCTCGTGGCCACGTCCAAAAGGTGCAGGAGACGATCGCCGAGGCGACCGATGAGTTCGAGAGGACGACGGCGCTGGTGCAGCGCAGCATCCTTGAGCCAGCTCGAGAGTTCTCCTACGTCATGTATGGGGTTCGTCGGGCGGTCGAGGTCCTCGTCACCCGCAACCGTCTCCCGGTCAATCGCGCCTACCAGGACGAGGAGATGTTCATCTGATCTGTTGTGCCGTGGCGTCCCCCCGCACCACCTGGGATTCTGGAGGAATGGTGGGTTTTTCTCTGGGGGCTCGCACGAGGCGCTCAAGTCATCATTAGCACCCGAACCGGACAGCTTGATCGGTCGGGTGCTTTTTCTATTCTGGCAAGATGGAGTATCATGCCCTTTTGTTTGGACTGTCCGTCGCTCGATGGGTCTCCACCTGGGAGATCGATCGAGAGAGTCGACGGGAGGTCTGTTGCCCCGGCTCAGTCCCGTGACTCTGCCCGGTGGGCAGGGATGGACGAACCCTCAACGACATATGACAAGCGAAACGACAAGCGAAACAACCCTCGATCTCAAGACCACGGTCAATCTGCCGAAGACAGACTTTGCTCAGAAGGGCAATCTTCCGACCAATGAACCTCTGCGGTTGGCGCGCTGGTCAGAGATGGGGCTCTACGAAGCACTTCGGCAAGTCCGCGCCGGCCGGCCTCTCTTTGTCTTGCACGATGGGCCACCATACGCCAATGGCCGGATCCACCTTGGCCACGTCTTGAACAAGGTCCTCAAGGATTTCTGCATCAAGTCGCGCTCGATGATGGGCCACTGGGCGCCGTACGTGCCAGGGTGGGATTGTCACGGGTTGCCGATCGAGATCAAGGTCGAGGAGGAGCTGGGAGCCCATCGGCACGAAATGCCCGTCATCGAGATCCGGCGGGCAGCCCGACGCCACGCTGAGAAGTTCCTTGCTCTGCAGCGCGACGACTTCCGTCGCTTGGGGATTCTCGGCGAATGGGACCATCCCTACCAGACGATGAACTACCACTACCAGGCCGAGATCGTGCGGGTCTTCGGAAAGTTCGTCGAGCAAGGGTCTGTCTACAAGGGAATGCGCCCGGTCCACTGGTGCATCAGCTGTCAGACGGCGCTGGCAGAGGCCGAGGTTGAGTACGGCGATCACACGAGCCACTCGATCTACGTGGCCTTCCCGTTTCCCGACGCCGCCAAGGCCTTGCCTGCATTGGCGGGACGCAAAGTTTCCATCGTCATCTGGACGACGACCCCGTGGACGCTGCCGGCCAACTTGGGAATCAGTCTTCATCCGTCATTCGAGTACAGCGCGGTCGAGGTCGGGGAGGAGGTCTTCATCGTCGCTTCCGGCTTGCTGGAAGAGGTCGCCGCCAAGCTTGGTTGGGTGGAGCGGGGCTATCGGGTCGTGGCCACCTGCCTGGGAGAGGCGCTCGACCGCCTCGAAGCGCGCCATCCATTCATCAATCGACCGAGTCTGCTGATGAACGGCGACCACGTTACGCTCGACGCTGGAACCGGGGCGGTTCATACCGCACCGGGTCACGGCTACGAGGACTATGTCATTGGTCGACAGTATGGTCTCGACGTCTACAATCCTGTCGACAGTCGTGGCTTCTTCGTTCCGGAGGTCGAGCATTTTGCGGGGTTGCGGGTGGTCCCGCTGACGAAGGCCGACGCCGAGCGGGACGGCAATCGAGCAGTGATCCGCCACCTCGAGCAGATTGGTGCGCTCTTGCGGCAGGATCGCTTTGCGCATCAATACCCGCACTGTTGGCGCTGCCACCATCCGGTCGTCTTCCGAGCGACCCCGCAGTGGTTCATCTCAATGACGCGCACGGGTCTCAATCAGCGGGCGATCGAGGCGTGCGACGCGATTCAGTGGGTGCCGGCGTGGGGGAACGAGCGGATGAAGAATATGTTCCGCGACCGACCCGACTGGTGCATCTCGCGACAGCGGGCCTGGGGCGTCCCGATCACTGTCTTCTATTGCGAACAGTGTGAGGAGAGTCTTTGTGATCCGACGGTGATCGAGCACGTCGCGCGGATCTTCGAGGAGGAGTCAGCCGACGCTTGGTATACCCGCGAGGCCAGCGAACTGCTGCCCAGGGGAACGGCTTGCCGCGCATGTGGGGGAACGAAGTTTCGCAAGGAGATGGATATTCTCGACGTTTGGCTCGATTCGGGATCAAGTTCGCAGGCGGTGCTGCCAGCGTACGGATTACCGTATCCCGCCGATGTCTACCTCGAGGGAGGCGATCAGTTCCGGGGATGGTTCAACTCCTCGCTGGTGGTTGGATTGGAGGTCAAGGGCGCTGCACCCTACCGGACGGTGATCACCAATGGCTGGGCGGTCGATGGCAACGGCGAGAAGATGTCGAAGTCGAAGGGCAATGTCGTCGAGCCGGAGAAGGTGATCAAGCAGATGGGGGCGGAGATTTTGCGCCTCTGGTGTTCGGCGCTCGACTACCACGAGGACATGCGCGTCTCGGACGAGATCCTCAAGCGGATCTCGGATGCCTACCGCAAACTGCGCAATACGGCCCGCTACGGTCTCGGCAACCTCCACGGCTTTGACCCCGTCGCTGACCGGGTCACTTGGGAAGAGATGGAGGAGCTCGACCGCTGGGCCCTCGCGCAACTCGACGAAGTGACGCGTCGGGTTCTTGCCGCTTATCAGGCCTATGACTTCACCGAGGTCTACCAGACCCTGACGGGCTATGCGACGATCGAACTCTCTTCGCTCTATTTCGATATTCTCAAGGATCGCCTCTACACCTACGCGCCACAGTCGCGTGGTCGTCGGTCGGCCCAGACCGCACTCTACGAGATTGTGCATCGCCTGACCCGACTGATGGCCCCGATCCTCGCCTTCACGGCGGACGAGATTTGGGAGCACCTCCCCGGGGCCTTGGCCGAGGCCCCATCGGTCCACTTGGCCCTCTTTCCGGAAGGGGAAGCGCGATGGCGCGATACGGCCCTGCTGGCGCGGTATCAGCGGCTCTTTGAGCTTCGGGGAGGGATCACCAAGGCGTTGGAGGAGGCGCGTCACGCCCGAAAGATCGGCTCTCCGCTCGAAGCTGGGGTGGTCATCACGGCGGACGCGGAGACCCGCGTGTTTCTCGAATCATTTGGGGAAGATCTCCGCTTGATCCTGCTGGTCTCACAGGTGACGCTGGTCGAGGGAGACTCCTTCGCCGTCCGCGTCGACGAGGCAGAAGGGGTCAAATGCGAGCGCTGCTGGCACTACACGGTCGATGTGGGGGCTGATCCAGCCTTCCCCACCGCCTGTCAGCGTTGCGTCGGGCACCTGCGAGAGATCGTCCGATCATCCGGGAAGGAATAGCCAGCGAGATGGGAAGGCGACTTCGATATCTGCTCTTGTCGGTTGTGATCCTGCTGCTGGATCAGGGGACCAAGGCTTGGGCTCTCGCCCGGCTGCGCCCTGTGGCGATGATTGAGGTCATCCCGGACTTCTTCCGGCTGACCTTTGCCACCAATCGGGGAGTGGCCTTCAGTCTCTTTGCCGATGGGCCTGAGGGGACACGCTACATCCTCTCGGCAATTGCGTTGCTGGCCGCGGGAATGGTCTCCTATCAGCAGTGGCGGACGCCAGTTGGCCATCAACGGATGCAGTGGTCCTTCTCGTTGCTGTTGGCGGGGATTCTGGGGAACCTGATCGACCGGATCCGCTTTGGAGAGGTGATCGATTTTCTCGATTTTCATCTCGCCGAGCGGTACGCTTGGCCGACGTTCAACGTCGCTGATGCGGTCATCTGTGTCGGGGCAGGGCTTTTGGCGATCGAATTGTTGCGAGAAGAACGAAGGGGGCGACGGGATGTTTCCTGAACTGTTCAAGATACCCGGGACAGAGCTGACGTTGAACAGCTATGGACTACTGCTGGCGATCGCCTTCGTGCTCGGGTTGCTGCTGATGGGGCGACTGGCGGAGCGGGATGGGCTGGACAAGGCCAAGGCCTATGACCTCGGGCTTTGGGTCTTGGCGGCATCGTTGATTGGATCGAAGTTGTTGATGGTCTGGACGGAGTGGGACCTCTACTACCGGGATCATCCGGGGCAGATTCTCTCGCTCGACTTCTTTCGCTCCGGTGGCGTCTTCTATGGCGGTTTTCTCGGGGCAGTGCTCGCTTCGGTGATCGTCATGCGCGTCTACAGGTTGCCGTGGTGGCGAGTCGCCGATGCCTGTGCTCCAGGGATTGCCCTTGGGCAGTTTGTCGGTCGGCTCGGCTGTTTTGCCGCTGGCTGTTGTTGGGGCAAGCCGACGACCTCGTTTCTGGGAGTTCAGTTCTCCGAGAAGGGGCACGAGGTGACGGGAGTACCGGTGCTCGTCTCCCACCTCAGCGACCCGGTGCAGCAGAACGTCTGGGCCGAGCGGCTGGGGGGGCTTCTCTCTCCGATCCGTCTTCACCCGACGCAGCTCTATGAGTCGGCCGCCACGCTGCTGCTGACCGGCCTCTTGTGGCTCCTCTTCCGGCGGCGCCAGTTCACCGGCCAAGTCATCCTCGCCTACGCCATGGCCTACGCGGTCATCCGCTTCGTCATCGAGTTTTGGCGAGATGACTGGCGGGGAGAGGTCTTCACACTCTCGACTTCCCAGTTTGTGGCGATCGGGATCTTCATCCCCGCCCTGCTGACCTACCTCGTCCGCTGGAAACGACAGTCGGCAACATAACCGATTCCAATCTCCTCGAGACCGCCATGCGACTCGCCTACTTTTCTCCCCTTCCGCCGAGCAAATCGGGCATTGCCGATTACAGTGCCGAGCTGCTGCCATTTCTGGCACGTGGTGCGGAGGTGACGGCCTTCGTCGATCAGGCACGGGAGGGACGGGAGGGGCTGGGTGGGCAGATCGACGTTCAACTGGCCGTCCACTTCGACGAGATCGACCGGGACGCCCCCTTTGACCTTTGCCTTTACCACCAAGGGAACAATCCCGCACACGACTACATTTATGATCGGGCTCTGCGGACGCCGGGCCTGCTGATCCTGCACGAGCATTGTCTGCACCACCTGGTCACTTGGCGAACGCTTGGACAGGGAGATGCAGAGGCGTATCGACGCGAGATGTTTCACGCCTATGGCCGGATTGGAGCCCGGATGGCGGTCAATCGGCGACGTGCGATCTTCAGCGAGTACCAGCAATTTCTCCTCCCGCTCAACCATCGTCTCATCAATCGCAGCTTGGGGATTATTGTCCATAACGAGTATGCGGTCTCGCAGCTCGAGTCGTTGCGCCCGGGAATTCCGGTCGAGGTGGTCCCGCATCACCTCTCTCCCGTGGCGTTGGAGATGGACGGGGTAGATCCGCTGGAGTGTCGTCGCTCGCTCGGCTTACCCGAGGAGGCCTTCCTCGTTGCTTCGTTCGGCTTTGTCTCGGAGCCGAAGCGGATTCCAGTGGTTCTCCGGGCCTTTCAACGCCTGCTCCGGGTCATGCCGAACGCGCGATACCTGATTGTCGGAGAGGACCATTGGAAGCACCAAGCGCAGCCGCTGGTCGAGCAGATGGGGCTGCGCCACGCGGTGCGGATCACGGGATATGTGACGGAGAAGGACTTCTACCGCTACTTGCGGGCGATCGACGTTCTGGTCAACCTTCGCTATCCGACCGCTGGGGAGACCTCTGGAACGCTGATCCGGAGTCTTGGGGCAGGGAAGCCGGTGCTGGTGACAGACTTCGGGCAGTTCCGGGATCTTCCGGATGAGGTCTGTCTCAAGATTCCGCTTGGACCCCAAGAGGAGGTGGAGCTGGCACGGCGACTGCAGACACTCGCCTATCAACCACGCTTCCGCGAAGGGTTGGGACAGCGGGCCGCCGAATGGGCGCGACGCGAGTGCGCGGTCGAGCGCTCGGCTGAGCGGTATCTCGACTTGGCCCGTCGCTTGGTGAGGACGAAGCGACCTGCACGTCCGCTGGTCGAGACCGAGTCGGCTCTCGAATTTCCAGCAGAGCCCCTGCTGAGCTTCACCGAGGCAGAGGGGCAGTCCGCACTCGATGACGTGGCTGGCTTCTTTGCCGATCGACCCGAAGCGGTTGGCTACCTCCGGACCCACGGTCGTCGACTTCTGGAGACGCTCCGCCTGACTCCGGTCGGCCACCCAAGGGCACGGATCCTCGAGCTGAGCAGTTACCTCCAGCTTCCTGCACTCCTCCATCGGCACGCCCAGTACGGCGAGATCCTCGTCACCAACTGGTGGGAGGGGCCTCCTCCGACCAAGGAGATGTCGCTGCGCCACGCCCAGACTGGCGAGACGCTCCATTTCCGGATGCACAATGTCGATGTCGAGCGGCAGCAGCTCCCGTTTCCAGACCGCTCGGTCGATGTCGTCCTCTGTTGCGAGCTGATCGAGCACCTCCGCGAGGATCCGATGCAGATGTTGATCGAGATTCATCGGGTCCTGACCTGGGGGGGGCGGTTGATCTTGACGACCCCGAACATTGCCAGTGCGCATAGCGTCGAAGCCCTCCGCGCCGGCAACAGCCCCTACATCTATGGGCAGTACAATCGACGCCACCCTTCTGATCGCCACGCCCGCGAATATACCCCCGGGGATGTCCGCGCCGCGCTCGAATCGGCGGGCCTGCTGGTGGACCATCTCGAGACCCGCGATATGTGGCACGAGACCCGCGAGGAGCTCCTTCGCCAGCTCGATCGCACACGCGTCCCGAGGGCTTGGCGTGGTGACAACATCTTTGCCGTTGGTCGGAAGCTTTCGTACAAGTTGATCCGCTACCCGGAAGAGCTCTACGACTGACCTGAATGGGATCGGACGCCCTGCAGAGATAAAGAAGGTTCACCACCGAGATAAAGAGGGTTTACCACCGAGACACAGAGATCACAGAGAAGAATTTGAGAAAGATGAATCTGGAGGAGATAGAGCTGAATAGAGATGGAGTTGAACCAGATAACGGGTGAGATCATTGGGGCGGCGATTGAAGTCCATCGGGCACTCGGGCCAGGGCTGCTTGAGTCGATCTATGAGGAGTGCCTGTGTCAGGAACTGCGAGTGCGCGAGATCAGATTCGATCGCCAGCATCCTCTCCCCATTGCGTATAAGGGGTTGACACTTGATTGCGGCTATCGTGTGGATCTGCTCGTCGCCGAAGCCATCGTTGTCGAGATCAAAGCGGTTCAATCGCTAGACCCAATTCACGAAGCCCAATTGCTGACCTACCTGAAATTGGGCGGTTGGAAAGTCGGCTTGCTCATTAACTTCAACGTCTCAGTCCTCAAAGACGGTATCCGCAGAAGGATTCTATGATTTCTCCGTGCTCTCTGTACCATTTTGGAAATTCGGTCTGTTCGGTAACAGTAACGTCTCAGTGCTCAAAGATGGCAGCCAGAGGAATTTTATGATTTCTCTGTGCACTCTGTGTCTCGGTGGTGAATCACAGACACCTGGTGTTGAGTCACAGACACTCTGTGGTCAATCCCAGGCAACGCTCCCCGGACTCTCTTGAAAAAGGTAATTACTCACGGAGAAGAAGGTCGGGAAGTGGGCCGGGCCAACAATCAATCAACGTCAGAACGGAAGAGATGATTGCACCACCGAGGCACAGAGAACACCGAGAAGAAGATTGGTAGCTACTCACGGCATCAATTAACTTCAATGGACTCTATCTTCTTCTCTGTGATCTCTCTGTCACGCAATGGTGTGACCTGTCCAGACGTTGGTTGTTTGTTGGCGCGAGTCACTCCTCAACCTTCTTCTC
>JBMUAP010000011.1:0-16897 GCA_049454155.1 Blastocatellia bacterium | reverse complement strand
GTGACGATTCCCGGCTCGATTCCTTGCGGAGGCGCTGACTGGGCGAGACCCGACCCCTCCTCTGGAAGAATTGGGGAGCGTCCTTGCACCATTGGATTGGCTTCGATACGAGCGACCTCAGGCCGGGCTGCCAGCTCCATCGCGGCGGCGGGGTCTCCGTGAACCAAGACCGCGTTGACCAAGTAAAATGACTGGTGATCGAGGTGCCGATCCTCCAGCCAACGCATCAGGCCGGCTTGCGTGCGACGGGAGTGGGCGACGAGTGTCTCAAAGACATACCGCCCTTTCTCCTCCTTGGTCGCGAGACGCTCGGCTCCGCTCAGGTCTGCCCGCTCACGCAAATGGACCAGAAAGGGGTGAGCCCCCCCATCCACCATCTGCTCGAGCAGCACGGGGGAGATCTTTGCTTGGATCTGAGCAGGCACGCTCACGGCGCCGGCCCGATTCCAGGTGAGCCCTTTCACCCAACCTGCTGGAAGAAAGAGCCAAACCAGGACCAGCCCAACGAGAAGGCGCACGGACAGTCGCGTCGCTTGGGCAGACAGGATCATGAACTTCCTCCTGCAAAGGAAATACTCCTCGACGGCCACTTGCCAAGCCTGCCAGTGAGGTGGCGAGGAGACATGGGACTTGATGCGCCTAGAATCGCATCGCCTTGACCGCGGCGTCGGACCACGCTTCAAGCGGAGCAAAGTCGTCGGTCAAGATCACGGCGTTCTCTTTTGGAAGAGTCAATTCCGAGGCGAAGACGGACTCGACATACTTGTCCCGACGCACCTCCTCCGAGACCTTCATCGGGAAGGGAGCAGGCGATTCGGGCAAGCCACCTGAGACGAGAAACATCGTCGAGACAAGACCAGCCGGCTTGCCGAGGAGCAGCCAGTTCGGGGAGAAGACGCGTGTCGGACCAAAGGTCAACTCCATCGTCCGGTGAACGGAAGAGACGACCCGGGCCTCCTCCCCAACCATTCCTCCGACGATATTGGCGATGATCAGTCCATTTGGAGAGAGATTCCGCAGGGTCGCAAAGGCCTCTTTGGTCAGCAGATGGAACGGAGGGGTATCCCCGCTGAAGGCGTCGAGCACGATGACGTCGTAGGACTCCCGCTGCTCTTGCAGCCGCACACTCTCCGTGCGAGCGTCCCCGATGATGACCCGCACCGAATCTGGCAGGCCGAAATGGTCGCGGGCGACCTGCTCCGACATCGGATCGATCTCGATGACGGTCACTTGTGACCCTGCCTCCGCCATCGCACGCGCGTAGACCCCGGCTCCGAGCCCCCAGATGAGCATCTTCTTCGGAACTCCCCGGGCCGTACTGAGACGGCTCAGTCCATAGGCGTACTTCGCGTGCGAGACATCTCCGATCATCGATCCCTGTTGCACACCGTTGAGAAAGAGATACCGAACTCCCCTGTAGTCGCTGACCACCAGATCTCCGTAAGAGGAGGGGACCCGAGCGGTGACCGGATAGGAAGCGTTCTTGTAGAGGACCTCTCGATCGGAATCTTCAACCATCGCCTGCGTCGCCACCGAAGCGAGTACCATGACCAAGACGAAAAGGACCGTCTGGAGACGTTTGGCATTGAAGAGCAAGTAGGTGAGGGGAGGAAGGGTCAGTGCGGCCACCGTCGAGAGAATCGCCGTGTGAACCGTCATATTCGGAATCAAGAGGAGGGAGACGGAGAGGCTTCCCGCGACAGATCCAACGGTCGAGAGCGCATAGAGATTGCCGACGCTGGTCCCCAATTGCTTCTGATCGACAGCAGCCCGCACGGCCATGGGCGAGACCATTCCCAACAGAAAGAGGCAGGGCAGGAAGAGGAGTGTTGCCGCCACGAACGTCCCCCCGACCATCCCGGCTCCGTAGGCGACCTGGAGAACTGGCTTGGTCATCAGGTCGGAGAGGAGGAGCACGCCAGCCGCCACCGCCATGACGGTCATCAGAGAGGGGAGCCCAGGTCGTCGATCGGCGATTCGCCCGCCAACCGCATACCCTACCGCGAGGGCGGCAAGCGTCACCGTGATCAGCGCGCTCCAGACGTGTAAGGTCGTCCCAAAACTGGGCGCGAGAATCCGGGAGCCAAGAATCTCGACGATCATCACCGAAGCACCGCCAATGAGCACCGTACCGCGCAGCAGCCACTGATTCAACGCGGAGAGTTGACCAGACTTTTGGTCAGCCGGCGCTTCGAGCGAGGTCTCACCTGCGGCGGATCCTGCCTGTCTTTTTGATTTTGCTTTGCCACTTGTTTGCACAATAGTCCTTCCTCAAAATGCCATCCCCGGCCGTCCACCGGGGGAGAATCGCCCCCATGATCCCGCATCACCTTATTCCAGTCGTGGTCTCTTGCGCTGGGGGCCGGTCCTCTCATCTCTCGCGGCTCTCAACGGTGAAGATGCGGGAAGCCAAGGATCTTGGCGGGGCACTCATTCGGCTTCATTCGGCTTCATTCAACATCGACCAGCTCGGTGGCCGATTCAACTGGCTCGGGGGCAAGGCCAAAACGTCATGAGAATATGCCAATTGCCGCCCAATTTCCAAACCTTTCCCCCGGTTCCTTCCAGAGAAGCGGGGCGGAACCAGAGAGGGCAATTGAAAGAGGGAGGAGCGGTCGGTACACTGAGGAGGGGTGAGAGATGAGGGGCGAGGGGTGAGGGGCGAGGGGTGAGGGAGAAGTATGAGTGAGGAAGGAAGGGAGTCGATTCGAGCTGCGGTCTTGACGATCAGCGACTCGACAGCGCGGGGGGAACGGGAAGACCGATCCGGGCCAGCGGTGGTGGCGGCGCTGGCGCAACTGCCCGGCATCGAGGTGGTGGTGCGGGAAGTGCTCCCCGACGAGGTGGAAAAGATCGCGGGCCGGTTGAAAGCGCTCGCGGACAGTGGCGAGGTCGACCTGATCCTGACGACGGGAGGAACGGGCTTCACGGCGCGGGATGTCACGCCCGAGGCGACCCGCTCGATCCTCGACCGCGACGCACCAGGACTTGCGGAACGGATGCGGGCCGAGAGCGCTCGCATCACGCCACTGGCGGCCCTCTCCCGCGCCGTAAGCGGCCTCCGCGGACGAACTTTGATCATCAATCTCCCAGGAAGCGTGCGGGGTGCCCAGGAGAACCTGCAATCGATCATCCGCCTCCTGCCCCACGCTGTCAGCCTTCTTCGAGAAGGAGAGTGAATGCCCGGGGCGCCTCGACCACGCTCCTCAATTGCCGAATCGGAGGAAAGAACTCTATGCGCTCGCGACATCGACAATCGATCACCACCCTTGTTCTTCTCATCTTCTTGACGGGACCCACCGTGGGCTTCGCGGCGTTGGCCCACCAGAACTCTCAGAACCCCTACGATAAGTTCCGTCAACGCGAATACAGCAATCAGGGCTACATGAGCGTCGAGGAGGAGATGAAGCTTGCCGAGGAGGTACACCAGCAGATCCTCAAGGAGGTCAGGCTGGTACAAGGACAGGCCGTCAACAGCTATATCAACACCCTCGGGCAGAAGCTGGCCCGTCAATCGGAGCGACCAGAGATTCGCTGGCAGTTCTACGTCGTCGACGATGCCTCGATCAATGCCTTCGCCACCTTGGGCGGGCGCGTCTATGTGCATACGGGACTGATCGCCGCCACGACGAATGAGGCTCAACTCGCCAGCGTGATCGGCCACGAAATCGGCCACATCGTCGGACGCCACGGACTGGAGAACGTCAAGAAGGCACAAAAGTACGGCACCCTTGGCGCGATCGCCTCCATCGCCGGGGCGATTCTGGGTGGGGCTAAAGGGGCGGCAATCGACCTCGTGGGCAACCTCGTCGCCGGCGGCTACCTGATGAAGCACAGCCGGGACGCGGAACGGGAGGCCGATTTCCTGGGGCTCTATAATTTGGACCGGGCCAACTACAACACGCGCGGAATGGTCGAGATGTTCGAGACGCTCAGTCGCATCAGTCAGAGCCAGCCAAATCAGATCGGCTCGATTCTGGCGAGCCATCCTCCCGCCACGGAACGGGCGCAGAACACCTCGCGGGAGATCACCCAGCATCTGCCGGCGAGCATCTCTGCGCAACGCATCATGACGACATCGGAGTACAACCGGGTCCGGGGTGTCCTTCCGCGGGCCCGCAAGGTGCGGCCGCGCAACTGAAGCTCCCCGTTCCCTTTCAGCCCAACGGCCTGGCTACCATCTGGGCCTCATACCAGCAGTCATCGAGGAAGGGCCAGATAGGAGAGGAGAGGGCCATGCGGGTTGGCGCACGGGGAAACAGTCGACCGGTCAAGAGGAGCGATGGGCCCCGCAGTCGGGTGGGGTGGGCTGTTCTCTGCTGTGGAATAGCAGCCTTGCTCGGGCTTGAGTCGAATGTTGGATCCCAGACGCGACCCGTACTGCGACAACCTCGACAAGACCATCTCGCCGGCCGCATTCTGCTCCTGCCAGGATCTGGAATGGCCCGTGCGACCCTGGAGGCGCGGCAGACCGCCGCCCTGCTCGACCACGCGCTCCTCAGCGCGCCTCACCGGGGGACTGGCCACGAGGCCCTTGACTGGCTCGAACGGGAAGCAGCGCGGGGGAGCGAGGGGGTCATTCTCGCCTGGGAGCCGATCGAAGCAGGCTCACCTTCGAATGAACCTTCCCTCCCCGAGCAACTTCGCCGTCGTCATCCTCACCTGCCACTGGTCGCCTACACGGAGAGCCCACCGGGCTCCTCGCTTCGGACATCGGCCGTAAAAGCCCTTGAACAAGGCTGGATCGATCACCTGCTCTTCGTGGATGCCGCAGGACAGAATAAGGAGCCAGGAGTAGCGTTAAGAACGGTCCCAGACGATCGGACCGCAGTCCTGCTGCTGCTGACTCGGCTCCTCCTCGATCGGTTTGGGGTTGTCCCGGAGATCCTTCCTGTCTACTCCGGACAGGGAGGCGCGGCGATCCGCCGCGAGGTGACCTGTCAGATCGAGGCAATCGGTGGACGGGAGTCACGGGGGAATGCGGCACCAGACCTGCTCCTTTTCGTTCATCTTCCCGGTACGACCGCGGAGGAATGGGCCGCCTTGCTCTCCAACCTGGAGCGGACGATCGACCGGGATGTGCGAATCGCCTTGCTCGACCTGTCTGGCAGCGCGGAGGGAGAGGCCAAACTCCCCCAGGCGACGGATCCTTCCCGCTCGCTCCTGACCGTCCTGCGGGAGCGCAAATGGATCGATCGGCTGGCATCCTACGCCTCATCGCCACCCGTCCTGAACGGTGAGGTGCCTCCCTCGATCGTCCCGTGGGCAGATCCCACGGGAACGGCACGAACCGTCGCCGCAGGGCTCAGCCAATCGACCCTCTTCCTTAGTTCGCTCCTCTTCCTGCGCGACGAGTACGAGCGGCTGATCCGGGTCGATCGTGCGCAGGTCGCGCTGCTCCTCGCGCGCGTGCTCGCCCAACAATCCGTCGGGTATCGCCTCCCCGGGCTCTCCGCGCCCACCTCGCGGGACGCCCTCGCCGAGACGCTGCGGGGCAACCTCTCCGCGGAGGCGGAAGTGCTCTTTCGAGAACAGTTCTGGCGCAATGTCCACGCCATTCGGATGACAACCGGGGAGCGGGTCCGTTTCGAGATGCGGCTTCTGCAACGGCTCCAAGTCTCGCTCACCCCGATCGCCAACCCGGAGTCGGACCGGTTCGAGATCGAGATCCGCCCCTCGATCCACACCGCTCCGCTCCGCAGTTTCGCGCCGCGCGCCGACCAGTCGATCGCGGTTTGGGAACTGAGCGAGGCCAAGCTGGCCCCACGATTGGCGCGGCAGTGGGCCAACTTCCCCTGGTGGAGAATGCGGATCGACGTCGACCAAGTCCGGTTGACCATTCGCTTCGGCGGCAAAGAGGGAGCCTCTCTGCCGCGTGAGGGGTACCGGATCCGCAATCGCCGACGGGGATCGACCCGGACAATCGAGGTCTTCGCGGCAACCGAACAGGGTGCTGCCTATGGGTTGACGCGACTGGAAGAGCTCGGCCATCGCGGAGATCTGATGAAGAACGGAGAGTGGACAGAAGCCCCTCAGCTTGCCATCCGCGGGCTCCTCGATGAGGTTGGTGCTGGCTGGTCCCAGCGGGTCCGGCTCGATCTCCTTGCTTTCCTCGGCCAGCACCGCCTCAACCAGTACGCCTTGGTGCCTGTCGGAGAGTCGACCGAATCCCTGCTCGACCGTGTTCCCAGCCTGCTCGCGACCGCTCAGGAACACTTCGTCAACCTGGCAGTCGCCATCAATTCCCCAGCGAAGACTGCCTTCACCTCCTCGGATCGCCTCGAGTGGGAGTCACGTCTGCGACCACTGACCCGCCTCGGAGTCGACCACCTGCTCTTTGTCACCCACGATCCTGCCTCATTGGCCTTGGAAAGCCCGCTTGCAGAGACACTCTCGCAGTGGTCCGCGCTGGCCCCCAACGCCACGCTGACAATCCTTGCCAAGGGCTCCGTGGAGGAGGCGTTTCGTGCCCTCCGTCAGCGATTTCCCACTGTCCGGCTGCGACTGGCCGATGAGCAGGCGGGAGACCTCGCCCTCTTCCGACTGCCTTCATCAAGAACCGCCGTGCCGTGCCTCGCTGCGCCTCCCCCGCTCGACCCGCGCCGATTGGGAAATCCGCCCATTGGCGGCGTCCTCATCTGGCCGGCCTCTACTGAGTCGCCCCTGCCCTACGCCCTGCTGCCTCGTCTGGCCGCATCAGCCGCCCACGCCTGGGCTCCCTCCCTCGTCTCCCCGGAAGAGGGTCTCGCCAACCTCCTCACCGCTGAGAGAGAAGGGGCCAGTGTCGCCCTCCAAACCTGGATCGAGGCGACCAACGCCTGTGACGCGCCTCCGGAAGCGACCGCAGCGGCTCTCAGCAACGCCCTCCACGCCCTCCGGGGAAGCCGAAGCTGGGGGCTGCTCCGCGGTGAGCTGACACGCGCCCTTCGCCGCGCCAGCCTTCCCAATTGGCCCCCTTCGCTTCGCTGAAGCGCCCCCCATCCGCTAAGATAGAGTCCGGAGGTTCTCGTCCAGGCGAAAGATCTCGTCTCGGATTGGATCGTCCCTTCGCGATCTCCCGCCCACGTCGTTGGGTATTCTTCCCCTCCCCGGTCCACCCCCCTTGGGACTCTGGGCCGATCTCTTGCAGAGAGGACTGATCTGAACTATGTCGTTAATGCTGGCTGAAATTGCCCAACAACCCGATGTCATTGCCCGGACGATCGAGCGGGAAGGCCCGCGCATGGCCGCCTACGCTGCCCACCTTCAATCGCGCCCCCCGCGGATGATCGTCATGGTCGCCCGCGGAAGCTCCGATAACGCAGCCCTCTTTGGCCGATACCTGATCGAAATGTCGACGGGTATCCCCGTCTCCATGGCGGCTCCTTCCATCCATACCCTCTACCGGCGTCGACTCGACCTCCGCGATACCCTGGTGATCGGTGTCTCCCAGTCAGGCGAAGGGGTCGACATCAACATGGTCCTTGAGAGTGCCAAGAAGTCCGGTGCCAGCACACTCGCGATCACCAATGAAGCCAAATCGACGATGGCCAGCCTTGCCGATGAGACCTTTGTGATCCAAGCGGGCCGAGAACGCAGCGTCGCTGCCACCAAGACCTATACGGGTCAGCTCCTCCTCTTTCACCTCCTCGCCAAGTCCCTCAGCCCATCCCTCGCGCAGTTGGAGGTCGAGCGGCTGCCGGAGCTTGCCGCTCAGTCGCTGACGTTGCAACCCCAGATCGAAGCCCTCGTCGAACGCTACGCCTACCTTGAGCGCTGCGTCGTCGTCGGTCGCGGTCTCCAGTACGCCAATGCCTATGAGTTCTCGATCAAGCTGATGGAGACCTGCTACATCGTCGCCGAACGTTTCTCCGGAGCTGACTTTCAACACGGACCGATCGCCCTCGTCGAGCCACGCTTCCCCGTCTTCCTGCTCGCCCAACCTGGCCCCACTCTCAAAGGCACACGCGAACTGCTCACCCGTCTCAAGGGAATGGGGGCCGAGACACTGGTCGTCTCCAGCGAAGAGGCTGCCTGCAAGCTGGCGACCCGCGCCATCCGCATCCCCACCAAGATCGAGGAGACCCTCAGCGCCATCCCCTACATCATTCCCGCGCAGCTCTTCGCGGGGCTGCTGGCGGCCTCCCGGGGACTCAACCCAGACCAACCCCGTTCCTTGACCAAGGTGACCCGAACGGTCTGAGACCCACCCGGCTTCGGCCTGAACGAAAAAAGCTGACGAGGAAGAGATCGACTCTCCCTCGCCAGCTTCTTTCGATCGCCCATGACCTCGTATGCGGGATCCGCTACTTGGCGTGCAGCTCAGCGTAGTGGACAAAGAACCAGTAGGTGATCCCCGCCCATACCACCAGGTTGAGCAGCGAGATGGCCAATCCCACTTTCCGGACCTGCTCGCTCCTCTTCACCCGCTGATCCTTGCGCCCATACATCAGCATCACCACCATCAATCCAACGACGATCCAGAAGAAGAGCCGGATGCCATAATCGAGCAGCCCCGCCCCTGGAATGTAGGTGTGGACTTGCCAAGTGGTCAGCAGCAGCGTCAACCCGATCCCGACCAAGGCGGCCTGCGGCGGCTTGTAGGCGGTCGTCTCTGCCCCGGCTGCCCCGGATGTCTCTGGGCCATTCCCGCCATTCCCTTCCTTCCCCAGGTTGCTATGCCGGTAGCTGTAGGCGAAGTAGAGCACCAAGCCAAGACACATCCAGTCGATCAGCCGGATCCACGTATCGAGCGGCAGGCTGTTCATCAAGTATGCCGACGAGACGACGGTGGCAATTGGCACGAATGGCGAGAAGGGCACCTTGAAAGGGCGGTTCATCGTCGGGCTCGAACGGCGCAGAATGATGATCCCGGTCCCGACAATGACGAACGCGAAGAGGGTCCCAATGCTCACCAGCTCGCCCAGCAAGCTGATCGGAACGAACCCGGCGAGAATCGCCACGATCGTCCCGGTAATCGCCGTCGTCACGTACGGCGTCTGGTACTTCGGATGAACCTTCGCCGCCCAACCGGGCAAGAGCCCATCCTTCGACATCGAGTAGAAGACCCGCGGCTGCCCCATCACCATGACCACCATCGTCGAGCTGAGCCCAAGCACCGCTCCCACTTTGATGATCATCGGAAAGCCCGCGAGGATCGTTCCCATCGTTGTTCCCTTGGCCAGCTTGAGCGCCTCGTCGACTGCCACCGCAATCGGAGCGGCCGCGTTGGGCAGCATCCGGTAGTCGACCAGTCCGACCATGATCCCCGCCACCAGCACATAGAGGACCGTGCAGACGGCGAGGGAGCCGAGGATCCCGATCGGCATATCCCGTTTCGGATTGCGCGCCTCCTGGGCTGCCGTCGAGACGGCGTCGAAGCCAATGTAGGCGAAGAAGATCACCGCTGCGCCCGTGATCACCCCGCCAAACCCGAAGGGCATGAACTCCGCGCAGCCGGGCGCTCCCGCGGTACAGCCAATCCCGAGGTTATCCTTGCTGACATAGCCAATTCCCGCGACGATGAAGAGCAGAACGACCACCACCTTGATCACCACAATCACGGAGTTGAACGAGGCCGACTCCTTGATCCCCTTGATCAAGAGCAATGTCACCGCCACCGAGATGAGCAACCCGGGCAGGTTGATCAAGCCTGTCACCTGACTCCCATCCGCCAAGGTCAGCGTTGTCCACGGTCCCACCGTCAACTGCGGGGGCACCTGGATCCCGACGTCCTTCAGAAAGCTGACGACATACCCTGACCATCCGACCGCGACGGTCGCTGCTCCAAACGCATACTCGAGAATCAGGTCCCAGCCAATGATCCAAGCAACAAACTCTCCCAACGTGCCATACCCATAGGCATAAGCGGATCCGGAAATCGGCACGCTCGACGCGAACTCGGAGTAACAGAATGCCGCGAAGGCACTGACCACCCCCGCCAGAATCATTGAGACCACCACGGCCGGCCCCGCGTGCTTTCCGGCCGCCTGTCCTGTCAAGACGAAGATCCCCGTCCCAATGATCGCGCCAATGCCCAGCATGATCAGATCGAGCGAGCTGAGCGTCTTTTTCAGGGTATGCTCGCCGGTCTCCTGCGCTTCGGCAATGATCGCATCGATCGACTTGGTCGCAAAAAGTGACATCGAAGCCTCCTCAGGGCGTATCCAGGTTCGTGCTCCACTCTCCGGGGGCACGCACCACCTCCCACCGGACAACGGAATCTCGCCTCTCCCACCTGCCTCATCACTCCGATGAAGGGGGGACGTCAGAATTCAGAATGGACTGCGGATCGACAAAGGTGTGGGGGAGATCTTCTGGTTGGACCATCTCCCGGACATCGCGCCTCACGCTCCTCCGCTCAGAAGAGAAGAGAGAGCACGGCACGGGCCAGCAAAGACAAGCCAGGGGCCCTCCCCCGCCCTGCCCCCTGGCACCTACTCGCTAAAGGCCTCAACCGGCTCGATTCCACGCCGGCGGGCAAGGACTCGCCACCCAAAGTAGACGGGGACCCCGCTCACCACAATCACCAGCCCCGGCCAAGTGGTTGCGGTCTGGTAGGCGAACAATACCACCAGCACCACTCCAGCTCCAATCACATACAACGCGGGAATCACTGGATACCCAATCGCACGGTACGGACGCGGCAGATCCGGGCGCTTGCGCCGCAACACAAAGATCGCCGAGATCGTCAGTAGATAGAAGAGAAGCGCCGCCGAGATGACGTAGTTGAGGAGATTCCCGTAGAGGTTCCCATAGCTCACCGTGCCATCTGCAGCCACTTGGACCGTTCTGGGCAAGACCAGCAGGCATGACCAGAGGCACTGGATCACCAACCCCCAGGCGGGCACGTGGGAGCGATTGAGCTGCCCGGCCGCGCGGAAGAAGAGCCCATCTCGCGCCATGGCGTAGTAGGCACGCGCTCCTGTCAGAATCAACCCATTGTTGCAGCCGAAGATCGAGATGAGAATCCCCACGGCCATCAGCGCCGCACCGCCACCTGGAAAGATCACTTCCGCCGTCGCGGATGCGACGCGATCACTCGCCACCGTCTGGATCGTCTCAAAGGGTAAGGCAACGAGGTAGGCGGCATTGGCCAACAGGTAGAGAGAGATCACTAGAATCGTCCCGAGCGCCAGCGAGAGCGGCAGATTGCGGCGCGGGTTGCGGACCTCTCCAGCTGTAAACGTCACGTTATGCCAGGCATCGGAGGAGAAGAGCGAATTGGTCTGGGCGACACAGATTGCCACCAGCAACCCCAGACCTGTCGCCGCCGTCACCCCCTGCCCGACCTCTTGGAGGGACCCACGCACCGTCCAGAGATCCCCAAAATTGGCCTCGGCGGCGATCGCCTGGTAGCCAACCGTCCCCCCCAGCACGATCAAGGCGATGAGGGCCCCTGTCTTGGCCACCGTAAAAACATTCTGAATCCACTTGCCAAGTCGCAGCCCCCGGGTGTTCATCCAGGTCAGGAGAAGGATCATCCCGATCCCCATCAGTTGTGCTGTCGAGAGGGAGATCGCGTACTGTCCCCCCAGCGCGATTGGGGCGACCAGATAGTTCGTCTCTGAGATCCGTGGCCAGAGTACCCCAAGGTAACGAGCAAACCCTACTGCTACTGCAGCAATCGTTCCCGTCTGGATGACGAGAAAGAGCGTCCATCCGTAGAGGAACCCCCACAAGGGAGAGAAGGCTTCGCGGAGATAGACGTACTGGCCTCCCGCTTTTGGCATCATCGCCGCCAGCTCGCCGTAGCTCAACGCCGCCATCAGCGTCAACGCACCGGTCACCACCCAGACGACCAGCAGCCACCCCGGAGACCCCACTTGCCGGGCAATGTCGGCCGAGACGATGAAGATCCCCGAGCCAATCATCGATCCGGCAACGATCATCGTCGAATCGAGCAACCCGAGCCCACGGATGAAGTTCGCTTGCTGCGCCAAGATTCCGGTCCTCCCACGTTCCCTTCCCCACTACCTGTTCGGACTGGGAGATGGCGAGGGCTGCTGCGGCTTGACAACCTGCTCCCGCGCCTCATCACGCTGGAAAAAGCTGCGTCCGAGATTGACGAAATCGTTGATGAAGACAAACCCCATCAAGAGAAGAACCATGACGAACCCGACCTGCTGGAACCGCTCCCGCACATTCATGCTGAGCGTCAATCCGAGCAGCCCCATGACGCCTTCGATGAGGAGCAGAAGAATGACGCCTCCGTCCAGGACTGGAATCGGCAGCAGGTTGAAGACCCCGAGGTTGAGGCTCAACATCCCCATCAACTTGATGGTACCGGCCCAGCCGGCGACCTCGTAAGTGTTCATCGTCTCCTGGGCGATCTTGACCGGCCCCCCCACGGCGTCCCGCGCCGAACGACGCCCACTGAAGATCTGTTGAAAGGCCACTCCGGTCATGCGGAGCCACATCCAGTTGTAGTCCCACCCGTAGCGGATCGCCCCCAAGACGGAATCGGTCTGGACCGTCACGGAGAGGTCCGGCGAAAAGCCCAACCGGTACTCGCCATCCTGCAAGACTGGAGCCGCTGTCAGGTCCTGACGCTGACCCGAGCGGTCGACGGTCAACGTCACCGGTGCGCCTTGGCTACCCTGCAAACCATCCTTGAATTCGTGCCAAGCCGCCACTGGCCGACCATTGAGCGCGACCACTCTGTCGCCAGGGCGCAGGCCCGCCACGGCGGCAGGCATTCCCTCCCGCACACCCAGAACTCGGATGTTCTCGAGGGCGATATAGGGCTCGATCCCGGAGTCCCCGACCTGCTCGTTCCCCACCTGTCGAGCACTCGGCGTCAGCGTCAGGTCGACCATCTGCCCCTGGCGATCCACCCGCAGCGCGATCGGCTCGTTCGGCCGCAGCATGACCTCCAGTTCAATGTCCCGCCAAGTCGGATTCTCGCGACCATTGGTCGCCAAGATCCGATCCCCGGGAAGAAGTCCTGCCCGCGCCGCAGCCGATTCTGCTGCCACGCGCCCGATCGTCGGCTTCTGGACCTGGTCGGCACTGTCACGAAAGCCAATCAAAATCCCGACCGCCGGAATGAGGATCGCCGTGGCAATGTTGAAAGCCGGACCAGCGATCGCCACCAGGAACCGCTTCCATTTCGGATGAGCGAGAAACTCATCGATCGTCCCTTCGCTCTCCCCCTGTAACATCTCGAGATTCTCCCCGCGAAACTTGACATATCCGCCCAGGGGGATCGCGCTGAGCCGGTAGTCGGTCTCACCCAGCCGAAAGCCGAGCAACCGCGGACCAAACCCTACGGAGAAGGTCTCGACCGAAATCCCGAGCATCTTCGCCACAATGAAGTGACCAAACTCGTGGATGACGATCATGGCGCAAAGTATGACAACAAATGCTACAAAGCTCACCTTGGATCTCCTCTCAAAACAATGGGGGCAAGTGTAGGGCAGGTCAGGGGGGGCTGTCAAAAGTCGCCGCCGCCGCATCTGCAGCAACTTCGGCGTCTTCGGCAAGAAGAGGCGTGGCGCGAGTCTGGATCCCACTTCCAATCAAGACGATCCTCTGAACGCCATTCTGCGCGGTCAAGCACGCTGTCCGAAGGTGGCCACTTCAACACCAGCCCATTCGCGCGCCCATCGGTCCGCTGCCAGGACCGTCTCCAGATCCCGTGCGGGCAGGGCCTCGTGCGCGCTGCAGGTCTGCTCGATCACCCGCGCGATCTCTCCAAAAGAGATCCGACCCTCCAAAAAGGCGCTGACCGCCACTTCGTTGGCGGCGTTAAGTACCGCCGGCATCGTCCCACCCACCCGCAATGCGTGGTAGGCCAGGCGCAGGCATGGAAAGCGCTCTTCGTCGGGTGCGAAAAACTCCAGACGACCCAGGCCGGCAAGATCGAGCGGTGGCAAGACCGACGGCCGTCGGCTCGGATAGGTCAGCGCGTACTGAATGGCGTGGCGCATGTCTGTCAACCCCATTTGCGCCAGAATCGACCCATCGACCAGTTCGACCATCGAGTGGATCACCGACTGAGGATGGACGATGACGTCGATCTCCTCCGCCGTACAATCGAAAAGCCAGCGGGCCTCGATCACTTCGAGCCCTTTGTTCATCATCGTCGCGGAGTCGATGGTGATCTTGGCCCCCATCCGCCACGTCGGATGGCAGAGTGCCTCGCCCGGAGTCGCCCGTTCCATCTCCTCCAACGGAGTGGTACGAAACGGCCCCCCGGAAGCCGTGAGGATGATGCGTTTGAGCTCCCCCCTTACCTCGCCGCGCAAACACTGATGGAGGGCGTTATGCTCGCTGTCGACCGGCAGCAATTCAGCACCAGACCTCACCGCCGCCGTCGTCATCGGCTCGCCGGCGATGACGAGTGTCTCCTTGTTGGCCAGCGCGCCCCGGCTCCCCAACTCCCCCGCCCGCAGGGTCGGAACCAGGCCGAGCGCTCCGACGACCGCTCCAATAACGATCTCCGCCCCTTCGCACGTGGCGACCTCGATCAGCCCCTCGACCCCCACTCCAATCCGCGGCGGAATCTCGACTCGACGCTCCGCCAGCCTTCCACGCAGCTCCTCAGCGGTCGCCGCGTCCGCGACCGAGACGACCCGCGGCCGATAGCGCGCGATCTGGTCGGCGAGCACACTGACGTTGCTGCCCGCGCCCAGTGCGGCGACCCCAAACTCCTCCGGAAACGCGTCGATGACTCGCAATGTGTTGCAGCCAATCGAACCCGTCGATCCAAGAATCGCCACTTGCTTCATAACCACCTGCTCACGGCGTAGTAATAGAGGAGCGGCGCATTGAAGAGCATGCTATCGAACCGATCGAGCAGGCCCCCGTGCCCCGGGAGGAGACCTCCCGCATCCTTCGCTCGCGCGCCCCGCTTGATCATCGATTCGCAAAGGTCTCCGGTCACTCCCAATCCTCCCATCAACAGAGACAGCGGAAGGGCTTCGAGGAGCGGCAGTTCGGGAAAGAAGGTTCCACGGGCGATGGCCACAGCGAGGAGGTTTCCCAATAGTCCACCCGCAACGCCTTCCCACGTCTTTCCTGGGCTGATCCGGGGAGCCAGCTTATGTCGACCTAACGCCCGGCCCGTGTAATAGGCGCCTGTATCCCCGGCAAAGACAACCAGAAAGAAGAAGGTCAAGAGCTTCGCGGAGAGCGAGGGTACCTCCGATTCGATGACGCGCAGGGCGCTCAGGAAGCCACCGAGCAGCCCGAGGTAGACCACCGCCGTCAACCGTACGCCCAACCCAGAGAGGGCTGTCCCGTGATCTTCCTCCTGACGTTGCCGCCAGAGAGTCTGGAGGAACTCGCCCACCACAAAGAGCGCGATCACCGCTCCCACCCAGTCCAGCCGCCCAAGGAAGAAGACACCAACGAGCGCGATCACTGTACCCATCCCGATCCAACGGTCTGGCACCTCGACCCCACCCAAATGATGAAATTCCCGCAGACCGAGCAACAATGCCCCGCCTACCATTCCAACAAAGACAATCGGGGGCGCAATCCAGAGCGCCCCCATCAAGATCGGCAACAGAACGATTGCGGTCAGTAGACGTGCCATCCAGTCTCCCACTCCCGACGTCTCGGCAATTACGAGGGGATCCTCCCTGCGGAGAGCGACTCCTCCGTCAAGCCCCCAAAGCGACGATCCCGCTTCTGATATTCCACCAAGGCAGTGAAGAGATCTTTCCGGCCAAAGTCCGGCCAGAGCGTCTCGGTCACATAGATCTCTGCATACGCAATCTGCCAGAGCAGAAAATTGCTGATCCGCAACTCTCCACTTGTTCGAATGAGCAGATCTGGATCAGGCAGGTTGGCAGTGTAGAGGTGGGCCTGAATCTGCGCCTCGGTAATCGATGCTGGACTCTTGCCTTCCGCCAAGCAGGTTGCCAGAAGCCCCCGAACCGCATCGACCAGCTCGGTCCGGCCCCCGTAATTGAGGGCGAGATTGAGCACCATTCCCTGATTCGCGGCCGTCCGATCGCGTGCCTTCTGCAATTCGGCTTGCACGCTCGGATCAAGTTCCCCGGTTCGCCCGATCGTCTGAAAGCGGATGCGATGCTGGTCGAGGGTCGCGACCTCTTTCCGGAGATACTCCTTGAGGAAGGTCATGAGTGCCTCGACCTCGAGAAGCGGGCGCTTCCAGTTCTCGACGGAGAAGGCATAGAGCGTCAACACCTCGATGCCAAGGCGCGCCGAAGTCTCGACGGTCTTCCGCACCGCCTCCACTCCTGCACGGTGGCCCGCCACTCGTGGCAACAGTCGGCGCTTTGCCCACCGACCATTCCCATCCATGATCACGGCGATATGACGGGGCAGCCTCTCCAAGTCCAACTGCTGAAAAACTCTCTCCTCGGGTGATCCAGGGGCTATCACTCCCGCGAAGGGATTCTTCGTACTCATACCCTTCTCATCCCCTTCTCTCCCGCAGTGGTGAACCGCCCTCCCGCTGTTTCACCCGTCGAGTCGGTCATGCTTGCGCCGGTGCCTCTTCGCGATCTGCTCTTTCGACCTCTCCAGTTTGCGCGCCCGGGCGATGGTAATACTCCACTTTGACCAGCGTCAATCCCTTCGCCGGCGCGGGCGCACCAATGGTCCGCCGATGGTGTGTGGCGATCAGCTCGGCCACCGTGCCTACTGGCAAGCGGCCTCGCACCACATCGAGCACCCCCGAGACCATCGTTCGTACCTGGTAGCGAAGAAACCCTTTTCCCCGAATGTAAATGTCGAGCTGATCCCCTTCCCGCACCAACCAGGTCGAGAGAATGGTCCGCTGAGTCGTCTGTGTGTCCCTCTCCACGACCGTAAATCCCACAAAGTCGTGCGTGCCGTGAAACGAGGTCAGCTCCCGTTCCAGCACCGACTCGTCAAACGGGTACGGGTAGTGCCAGGCATACCGCGAGAGGAGGGGGTTCGAGACCTCGGAGGTCACCAGCCG
>JBMUAP010000010.1:0-17231 GCA_049454155.1 Blastocatellia bacterium | reverse complement strand
CCATCCGACCAAGAACCCGGCACAGCGATCGACTGGCCGTGCAGAATCGCCGATGTTTCGCGGGGAGTAATGTCGACGATCGGGAACCCGAGAACTTCCACTGGAGGGAGGAGGATCTCGCGCACGCGATCCTCGCGGGCCCGCTCCGCGATCTCCCCGAGTGAGTGGGCGTCGTCGATGTGGCAAGGTCCGACACGAATGCGGCGCAGCGCCGTCAGGTGAGCGCCGACCCCCAGGCGGGTTCCGATCTCTTCCGCCAGCGTGCGGATGTAGGTGCCCGCCGAACAGACCACGCGGAACTCGACCCGCAAGGTCGGCGGGTCATCGCCCTCTCCCTCGTCGAGCGTGATCTCCCCGAGCACCAGTTCCCGGATCTCGACCTCGACGGCCTGCCGCTCGACCACTTTGCCTTCCCGCGCCAATTCGTAGAGTTTGCGGCCTCCCAGTTTACGGGCCGAGTACATTGGCGGCGTCTGCCAGATCCTCCCGCGGAGCGAGGGGAGGACCGCCTCAATTGCACTCTGGGAGATCGTTGCGCTCGCGGTTGGGGGCGTCACCGGCTTTCCTGTCCAATCCCCGGTCTCGGTCTGCCACCCCAGTCGCAGCGTCGCCACATACTCCTTCTCATGACCAGTCAGAAACTGGACCAGCCGGGTCGAGCGGTCGAGGCAGACGACGAGCAGTCCCGTGGCAAAAGGGTCGAGGGTTCCGGTGTGTCCAATCCTCCGCATCCGCAGAACGGAGCGAAGTTTGGCGACGACATCGTGCGAGGTCCACTCGACGGGTTTATCGACCAAGAGAATTCCTTCCAGCGATGGTCGCTGGGATGTGCTGGGCATAGGTACCAAATCCTTCTTCGGGCACAAGCCGTGCGACAGGCAGTCAAGGTCAGAGTTCTTGCAGCCGGTCGACGCTATGAACGCGAATCCCCTCGCGCCAGTTGGTGTTGAGGCCGACACGATAGCCCTCGATCTCCGGGTGGAGGCAGCGTGCCAGTGTTGCCAGACCGCGGTGAAAACGCAAACGCGGAGCGACAAGGTAGAGGATCGCCGGGCGGTCGACGAGATCGGCTCCACGAAAAAGCCCTCGTGCGCTCAGCTCTCCCCGGCGTCGCGCCTGTTCCACCCGTAACCAGTAGTCGAGCCCCTGCAGGGGGAGCTGCAGGTCTTCACTCGTTTTGATCTCGATCACGACTATTCGACCGCGGTCAGGCCCCTCGCGACGGACCGTCATGAGGTCGATCACCGACCGCTCATCGACTCGCCAGGTGGGAATTTGCGAGTAGACATAGCCCGGATCGAGCGTCGGATCCAGTGCCTCGATGCGGCGTCGGAGCATCGATTCCAGCCAGGCTTCCTCCCGCAGTCTGTAGAAGGGATGGCGTCGATCCCGCGTCTCTGCCCGGCGGATTTCCAGGAGGCTCGCTACCAGTCGCTGGAGAGACCCAAACGCCCGTTCCGAGAGCGCCTCCAACGGCCGCCCTTCCCGCATTGGATCGCCGACCACCCCGAACGTTGCCGCTTCCGGCCTGCGGCGTGGCACTCTGGCAAATTCGAGCCCCTCGATCAAATAGCTCGTCCAATCGGGCCCAGGGCGATAGCGTCCTTCGATCCGGCCCGGTGCCAGCGCCAGTATGCGGTGATGCCAGCTGTGCTCGGCCCATCCCGCGGGGGGCAACACGAAGTTTGGCCAAGTCAGGTCCCGCGGGTGGCGATGGAAGAGCTCCCCCTGCGTCACCGGCTCGACCGGGATCAGCCGATCCCCCGCCTCGTCAAGCTCGAAACAACGAAACCGGCATCCGAGATGGGCTCCGGACAACATCGGAATCCGCTCCCCGCGCGTCAACCACCGCTCTGCCGGCACGATGAACCAAACCTCCCGGACAGGCTTGCCGGCCATCGGTTGGGCGAGGGACCGCGATTGCTTCTGCTCCAGCCAGACCAAGCCACTCGCGACGATCCCGTCGATGGCGGCCTGATCCTCCCATGGTCCAGAGGCGAGAGCAAGGATCGTCTCCCCGCGTCGTTCGAGAATGGCCCGGGAGTAGTGCCCCGGAATGGCACGTGGTCTGTCCGGCCCTGTCGTGATACGAAGCACCTTGCCGTCCGGCAGGGCTCTCCGGAAAGCGGCAGCCAGTCGCTCTGAGAGCCCTGGACGCAGGAGGGCCAGCGGGACCGATCGATCTTTCTCCTGGCCTCGCCTGTCGATCCCACCACGAGATGTCAGCTCGATCCGAAGTGGCGATTGGCCCAACCCCCAGATTCCCTTCAGGCGAATCCACCCGGGCTCAATGCGATGCCAGATCACCCGGACCTGCTGTGTCTCCTCCTCTTTCCACCATTGGAAGAGCAGCTTCCCCCAGGCGATCCCCCACTCCATCCCTTGCCGATCGATCCTCCCCCGTGGCTCGCCGTCGACTGTGATCTCCCACTCCTCCTCCCCCAACATCGCCCGTTCCAACTCATACCGTGCCTCGATCGCCTGCTCCAGGGTCGTGACCTGCCCCGATCCTTCTTCTCCCTTCACTCTTTCCATCAAGATTCTCCCCCATTCTTCTTTCTCTTCAACTGGATCTCTATTCCACAGGGGTGACAGGGGTGGCAGGAGTGGCAAGGGTGGCAAGGGGTGGCAGGGGATCGCGTCCTTGTTGTCGATTTGCCGGCTGTGATAGCATACGGCCTATTGACGGGGTCGATTGTCGACCCAGCCAAAGCGACCCGGCGACCTGCCTGATGCTGACCCATCGCTTGGGTCTCGTCAAGGGGAACCCAATCTTGTGGTCTGTTGTGGCTTCTTCCCGCGAAAACGAAGCGAAAGGAGCCTCTTTCCAAGGGCAGGAAGATCGTGATCTGTCATCACTGTGGACGGGAAGTGTTGCTGCTCGGGAAGATTGCCCGCACGGACGAGTGTCCCCACTGTCGACGGGACCTGCACTGCTGCCGGAATTGCCGCTTTTTCGACCCAGGAAAGAGTCGTAAATGCACGGAGACCCAGGCAGAGTATGTACGAGAGAAGGACCGCGCCAATTTTTGCGACTTCTTTCAGCCCAACCGGGACGTTCCCCTCAACGACCGGGGCCATCGTCCAACCAAGCGGCCAGATGATGTCCGTCAGGCCTTCGACGATCTCTTTCGAAAAAAGTAGGCGGAACTGGATGTCTTCACTGGACCTAGGCCCAACCCCATCCGAGACCAGCTCAGACCCGCCGTCCGGGATGGGCCCTGCACGAGAGGCAGGGGAGGAAGCCCTGTCAGGCGAATCTACGCCGGTTAGCCCACCACCCTCTCCGGAACCAAGTTCGATCGTCGGGAGTGCGCCGCCCGTCTGGACGGGCAGGCCAGTGGAGCGTTCCGCTCCGCGGCGGCCGCTTCTTCATCAGACCCTCTTTGTCTTGACGGTGATCACGACCACCGGCGTGGGAACCCTCTGGTTCTACGATCCTGACCAGCCGTTGGGGAGCTCCCTGACGCGTGGCTTCCTCTTCTCTTTTTCTCTGCTGACGATCTTGACTGCCCACGAGATGGGCCATTTTCTGGCTTGTCGATGGTACGGAGTGGCGGCGACCTGGCCCTACTTTTTGCCGGTCCCATTCCCGCCAGTGGGAACCTTCGGTGCCTTCATCCGGATTCAATCGCCGATTCCGACCCGTCGCGCACTCTTCGATATTGGGATCGCTGGTCCATTGGCGGGCTTTGTCTTTCTGATCCCGGCCGCCTGGATCGCACATCACTTTGCCGAGCCGGCCGTGCTCGAATCGCTGGGCGAAGGGGTGATCTATTTCGAGAGTCCGCTGCTCTTCCGCCTCTTCGAGTGGGGGTATGGGCTGCCAGAGGTGATGCTCAACCCGGTGATGTGGGCCGCCTGGGTCGGGGCACTCGTCACCAGTCTCAACTTGCTCCCCGTCGGGCAGCTCGACGGGGGCCACGTCACCTACGCCGTCTTTGGTCGGCGGGGCCATCGCTGGGTGGGCCGTCTGTGCTACCTTGCCGTGCTGGGGCTGACGGTCTTCTCGATCTATCACGGAGTCTGGAACTGGCTGGTCTGGGCGATTATCCTGACCTTCCTTCTGCGGGTTGGCCATCCGCCAGTTCTGGATCCACTCTCTCCACTGGGTCGGGAACGCGTCGTCGTGGCGCTCATTGGGTTGATCGTCTTTCTTCTCTGTTTCATGCCGATGCCGATCCGCTTCTGACCCCTTCATCGGCCGGCCTCGACGTCAAAGATCAAAGGGAGACCATTCTGGATCATCGACGTTTGGACATCGTTGCGGCTGACATCATGACGCGGTCCGTCGTCACGGTGACCGAGCAGACCTTGCTGGAAGAGGCGGCTCGGCTCCTCGATGCGCACCGCATCACGGGTCTTCCGGTCGTCGATGGCGAGGGAAGGCTGACAGGGATCCTCTCCCAATCGGATCTGATTCGGAGGACGCACTGGATTGGAGCTTGGTCGCCCGATCGGGTCTGCCAAGTGATGAGCCGGGCCCCGGTCACCGTTCCTCCGAGCGAGCCCTTGGCGAGCCTCTGCCAGCGAATGGTCGAGCATCGGATTCATCGGGTAGTGGTGGTGGAGGGGGAGGAGATCCGCGGAATTCTGACGACGCTCGACATCCTCGCCGTGGTGGCCACTGGCGGGGTCCCCCAGGAGTTAGCAGCACCGCTGGCTCGCCTCGATGAAGCCGACCTCGTGTGCCGGTAGGATCGGATCGAAGATCTTGCCAGGGTTGAGGATGCCGAGGGGGTCGAATGTCTGTTTGATCTGCCGCATCAGCGCGATCGCGGCCGGGCTGAGCGCCAGTGGCAGGTAGGGGGCCTTGGCATAGCCCACTCCGTGCTCTCCAGAGAGGGTTCCCCCCAGCGCGACCGCCTTCGCAAAGACCTCCCGCACCGCCTCGACGCCCCGCCGCCGCGTCTCTTCAGCAGCATCAGGCAGCATGACATTGATATGCAGGTTTCCATCCCCGGCGTGTCCAAAGGTGGGAATGAGGAAACCGGTCCGCGCTTGCAGTCCTTCCAGGAACTGCAGCATCTCTGGAATGCGGGAACGGGGGACGACCGCGTCGTGATTGAGCTTGATGACGCCGGTGCGGGCGACCGCCGGCGACATCTTTCGCCGCACTTCCCATAGCCGGGACGACTCCTCCTCGTTGGCCGCCACGGTCAACCGCAGGGCCCCGTGTCGACGGCAGAGCTGCTCGACGATCTGGGCTTCCCGCGCGACTGCCTCCCGCAGGCCATCGACTTCGATGATCAACAGGGCTCCCGCCTCTCGGGGGAGTCCGGAAGGCTCATACTCTTCGATCGCCCGGATCGAGGTCCGGTCCAGCAGCTCCAACGCCACCGGCACGATGCCCGCTCCTGAAAAGTCCGCAACGCACTGACACGCCTCCTCCGCCGTGGCGAAGATGGCGAGAAACGTTTGTCGTGTTTCCGGTTTGGGGAGAAGCCGCAGTGTGCAACGGGTGATGATCCCGAGCAACCCTTCGCTCCCGATGAGCAGGCTCTCGAGATGAAGTCCGGTGGCGTTCTTTGGCGTCCGCGTCCCGGCGACGATGATCTCGCCCGTCGGGGTGACGAAGTCGAGCCCGAGCACAAACTGCTTGGTGTTGCCGTACTTGACGCACCGTGGCCCCCCGGCGTTGACGGCAATGTTTCCGCCCAGGTAGGACTCCCGCCAACTGGAGGGATCTGGTGGATAGAAGAGCCCGACCGCTTCGACCGCCTGCTGCAGGGCAAAATTGGTCACTCCCGGCTCGACGACGGCAACCAAGTCCCCGGGATGAATCTCGAGGATCTGGTTCATTCGGCTCGTGGCCAGCACGATCCCCCCGTGGACTGGCACCGCACCCCCGGTGTAGCCCGTACCCCCTCCGCGGACGGTGACGGGGATCCGTTCCCGATTGGCCAGCTTGAGGATGGCGGCGATCTCTTCGGCCGTCCGCGGGAAGATCACGCCCGCAGCGCAGAAGACCTGCCGCAGCGCGTCCTGTGAGTGGCGCTCGACCACCTCCGGGAGGGTTGAGACGTGCGTCTCCCCGACGATCGAGCGCAACTCATCCAAAATCGAGACTGTCAGCGGTGCGACCCTGTTCATCGGAGAGATTCAGGAAAGAGTTCGAGCAGTTCGCGGACGCTCCGGGTGATCTCCGGAGGGCTCGTCAAATCGAACCCTTCGGGCCACGGGTAGAGCGCGGAGATGACGGCGACGCTATCCGCGCCAGCCGCCAGAACGTTGGGGATCCGCGACCGGTCGATCCCGCCAATCGCCACCAGCGGCCGATTCGTCCGTGCACGGACTTCTCGGAGCAGATCCAGTCCGACCACCGGGTCCGGATTCTCCTTGCTGTCGGTGGGGTAGATTGGCCCGAGCGCCAAGTAGTCGGCCGAGGTCTCAATCGCCGCCTCGAACTGCTCTCGGGAATGGGTCGAGATGCCGATGATCTTCTCCGGACCGAGAATCTCCCGTGCCTCCTCGACCGAGAGATCCTCTTGCCCCAGATGGACTCCGTCGGCATCGGTCGTCAGTGCGACGTCGACCCGATCGTTGACGATCAGCGTGGCTCCGACGGCCCGGGTCAAGGGCAGACACCCCCGCACTGCCTCGAAGAGTTCCTTCGCCGTTGCCGATTTGTCCCGGATCTGGATCCAACGGGCACCACCAGCGAGAAGCCGCTCGACGATCTCCGGGTGGGAGAGGTTCGACATCGACCGATCGGTGATCGCGTAGAGCCCAGGCAATTTTGTCATCTTCCTCGTCTCTCTTCGATTTTGGGCGATCCGGTGGAGGGTAGACGCCGTGATCTTCGCCAGATCGAACCGCCGAGCAGGACGAACGTCAGCAGCGTACAGCTGATCGCAAACCAATCCCCGTGGCGCACGTAGATGGTTTGACTGCGTCGGGCCTGTGCCTCCCAGATCTGTGTGCCGGTGATAAAGGAAGGGAGCGGATCGACCACACGTCCATCGGCGGTGAGGAGGGCGCTGATGCCGGAGTTGGTGACCCGGATCAGATCCCGATCCGTCTCGATCGCCCGCATTCGGGCGTGGGCGAGATGTTGGCGAGGTCCCGCCGTCTCTCCAAACCAGGCATCATTCGAGACGTTGACCAGCAGGGTCGCCCCGTTTCGTACAAACTGCCGCACCAAATCGGGGTAGGCCGCTTCGTAACAGATGAAGCCCCCGACCCGCACAAAGTTGGTGGTTCGTTCGATCTTGGGGGTGATCTCCCCCGCCTCGTCCGTAATCGTCGCCGTCCGTTCGGTCTGCAGCCTGAGCAGGTGCACGACCGCTTCCTCACCCGGCTGGAAGTCCCCTGTGATGGCCGGGACAAACCGGCCCAGGATGGCACGAAACGGGACATACTCCCCGAACGGAACCAGTCGGATCTTGTCGTAGCGACGAGGGGACTCCAAGGCTTGGGTTGGCCGCGGATCGATCAGGTGAAGACTGTTGAAGAAGGCCTCTCCCTCCCGACCCACTCCATTGATGATCAGGTAGGCCCCGGTCTCCTCTGCGAGGGTGGCGAGCCGCTCCCGCAGGACCGGATCCGTATCGTGGAAGAGGCTCAACGGGGACTCTGCCCAGACCATCAGGTCCAGCCGCCCCCCTCCGTCGCTGCGTGCCGCCACCGTCTCCCGGGTGAGACGCACGTGGTTCTCAAGATCCTCTCCCAGCCGCTCTGGGTGCGCAGTTCCATCCGGCGGCAGGTTGGGCTGGATCCCTCCCACCCTGACGACGGCTCCGGTCTCTCCTTCGACAGGCTGGGCTGTTGAAGGCAGGAAGTAGAGCAGCGTCGCCGCCAGTCCCAGCAAGACTGCGACCCGTCCCGCCGACCGTTGCCGAAGCCGAATGACGAGGACCAGAATGGCGGAGAGCGCAACCACTTCAGCGCTGACCAAGTAGACGCCTCCATACTGTGCCAGCCGGGCGACGCGGTACTGGCCGACCTGGGAGATTCCAATCGCGTTCCAGGTCACTCCCGTGATCGCCTGGCGCAGCCATTCCCCCGCCACCCAGACGATCGGCGCCGCGCCAAATGCCATCCACCCAAAGCTCCGAACCAGCTCTCTCATGGCCAGCGCGAAGAGCCCCGGAAAGATCGCCAAGATGGCCGCGAAGAGCAGGGCAACCCCGTAGGCGAGGACGGTCACGAACTGCCCATAGACGATCATCGAATGGGCGATCCAGTTTTCAGCGAAGAAGATCCAGACGATTCCCGTCAACCATCCCAATCCGAAGGCCCAACGACGGGACGCCGTCTCCTCGCCCCCGCCTGCTGCCAGCAGCAGCGGCGCCAGGGCCACCCAGGCGGCTTCCGGTCGATCGAGGCTGGGAAAGGAGAGCAGCAGCAGGCCGGCGCTCAAGAGGGCCAGCCCCACCCGCCAGCCTCTTCTCCTTCTCCCTCCAGGAGCCGTCGTCGTGCCAGGGCCCTCTCCACCGGGGCGCTTCTTGATGATCTTTTCCAATGAAATCTTCAACGGTCTCTCTCGATGCTTTCCAGAATGTCGATGCGGGGATACCCACTCGTCGTCAGTTCTTCCGCCAGCAGTTCAGCCATCTCACGGGTGGCCACTGGCCCGATCCGTACCTGGTAGCCAGTTTCATTCGGCGCTCCCTCGATCACCGCCTCCAGTTGGCGCTGATTCCGAATCGCCGCGGTCAATTGCGAGGCGGCGTCAAATGTGGGGAGCCGCGACACGCGCACGGCCCACCCTGGCTCCTCCTTCGCCATCTCGATCAAGTCGGCCGGTGGAGAGCCGTACCCCACCAGGATCCCTGAGGCAAAATAGAGCGCGAGCAGCAACGCAATGGCAAAGAAGACCATCAGCGCCCGCCGATCGGCCCGATTAGGATTTTGTAGCAGGTTCCACAAGACAGTCCACTCCTTCCCGGCCTCTTCATCCTTTACCGCTCTCCCGGCCCGTCTCTCTCTAATGGTCAGGCGATTGTACCACGACCAAGCTCTCGGACCGATCCCTGCGGACTTGCGCAAATCTGCCTTCCGACCCACAATACCTCAGCGAAGAGGACCGCTTCGGCCTCTTCTTTCCCAATGTGGCGTTCCCACTTGAAGACGTCAACCCGCACAGCGTCGCCGAGCTGCCTCACCCAGACCTGGATCGGGCTGTTTTGCGATATCGAGGACGAACCGTCCCAGAACAACCACAAGAGAAGGTAACGATGAGAAGAAGAGAAGAGGCCAGCACAAGACGATATGACCGACCCGTGCGATCCGGAACCTCCCGCTGGGCGGTCCGGCTCGTCTGTGGGGGAGTTCTCTCCCTGCTCTGGTTGGTTTTGTTGACCGGGACCGGGTGGGTCTTGGCCCAATCTCCCGCCAAAGATCCCCGCGTCGAGTCGGAGGCGGCCCTCCGGGCGCGTGCCGAGCGCCTTCATCGCAATTCGTTGGTGGTCGATACCCACAACGACATCACCTCCTTCATCACGGATGAGGGGTTCGATCTGGGAAAACTCGACACCTCCGGCAAGACCCAGACGGATCTTGTGAGAATGCGCCAGGGGGGACTCGGAGCGGAGTTCTTCTCGATCTATGTCGCCGGTCGCTATGCCCGGGAAGGGGGCTCGGCCCGCCGGGCGATGGAGATGATCGATGGCGTCTACGAGCAGCTCCGCCGCCACCCGAAGGATCTCGAGCTGGCTACCAATGTCGCCGATATCCGCCGCATCCATCGATCCGGCAAGATTGCCGCCTTGATGGGAATCGAAGGGGGCCACGCCATCGAAGACAGCCTCGCTGCCCTGCGCCTCTTCCACCGCCTTGGTGTTCGCTACATGACCCTGACCCACACCAACACCAACAACTGGGCCGATTCCGCCGGCGGGATCTCCGTTCCAGCCGAAGCCCGCCACGGAGGACTGAGCCCCTTTGGGCGGGAGGTGGTCCGCGAGATGAATCGACTCGGAATGATGGTCGATATCTCTCACGTCGCGGATCAGACCTTCTGGTCGGTTCTCGAGACGACCCGTGCTCCCGTCCTCGCCTCGCACTCCTCCGCCCGCGCCCTGACCAATGTCGGCCGCAACCTCTCCGACGAGATGCTTCGTGCCGTTGCGCGCAACGGCGGTGTGGTCATGGTCAACTTTTACAATGCCTTCATCAATACGGAGTATGCCCCCGCCGATCAGCCCCGTCCTACTCGTGGCGTCAAGAGTGCGACCCTCGAGATGCTCCTCCAGCATTTCGAGCACATCATCCGTGTTGCGGGCATCAATCACGTTGGCATTGGCTCCGATTATGACGGTGTCGATGGTGAAGTTCCGCCCGGAATGGAGGATATCTCCAAGCTCCCGACCCTGACTTATCAACTCCTTCGCCGTGGATACTCGGAAGACGACGTCCGCAAAGTGCTCGGTGAGAACCTCCTCCGCGTCATGGCCCGCAACGAGGAGGTCGCCCGGTCGCTGCAGGCCGCCGGGGAACTTCCCTCCCGGGCACGTCTCCCACCGTGACCCCCCTCCACGCGACCGAAGGTTGCAAGCCGCGTGTGAATGCGTTATTACATTGGCTCATTGGATTGACCGGAAGGGGCTACTCCATTTCCAGGAGAGCCGCATTCATTCTGATTGTGAGGAGAGCGACATGAAAGACCAGCAATTCGACCAGGAGGCTCATCAGGCGGCTTCGGAGAGACCCTCCAAGCCGCGTCGGGACTTTGTCAAGACCGCCGCAACGATGGGCGCGGGGCTGACCATACTACCGGCTTCGACGGTCTTCACCTATGCTGCCAATTCGGCCCTTGGTCTCGGGATCATCGGTTGTGGTGGGCGGGGAACTTACGATGGTGGCGAGTTTGTCAAAAATACGGACGTCCGTGTCGCCGCCCTTCACGACCTTTTCGAGGATCGGGTCGAGGCCGCCCGGAACCGATTCGACGAGCTTGGGGCAACCAAGGGCCACGCCAAGATTGCCGAGGCCAACCTCTTCAAGGGAGCCCGGGGATTTGAAAATCTCGTGCAATCGAAGGATGTCGATCTGGTTCTGGTGACGAGCCCGCCCTACTTCCACCCCGAGCACTTTGAGGCTGCCGTGGCGGCCGGCAAGCACGTCTATCTTGAGAAGCCCGTCGCCACCGATGTGGCGGGATGCATGCGCGTCCTCAAGACAGGCAAGCAGGCCGACGGCAAGGTGAGCGTTCACGTCGGGTTGCAGAAGCGGTTCGATGTTGGCTACAAGAACACGATCGGACGCATTCATGCCGGCGAGATTGGCCCGATCGTCCTTGGACAGAGCTTTTACTACACCAACGATCTCGGGCGGCAGAACAAGCCGGGGATGAGCGACCTCGAAGCGCGCCTGCGCAACTGGGTCTTCGATCTGGCCCTTTCCGGTGACATCATTGTCGAGCAGAACATCCACATTGTCGACATTGTCAACTGGGCGCTCAAGTCGCACCCGATCAAGGCGAGTGGAACCGCTGGACGTACGCTGCGGAAGCAGGTCGAGGGTGTTCCCGGCGGGATGTTGACGCACGACCATTACATCTTGACCTACACCTACCCGGGAGATGTCCACGTCAGCTTCAACTCCAACCAGTTCCGGAACAAGGGCTACCGCCAGCAGGGCGAGCGCTTCTTCGGCGTTGATGGCTTCGCGGAGACGATGCAGAGCGGACCGGCGACGATCACCCTCAACCAGGTTCGGGAAGGGGAGAAGACGGGCGATCGCATGGACGCGGGCAAGGTCGATCTCCACTTGGCGGTGGGCACCAAGATGCAGGCGCTGGTCGAGAGCATCAAGTCCGGCAAGCTCCACAACGAGGTGGAACACGGTGTCGACACGACGCTGACCTCGATTCTCGGGCGCATGGCGGTCATGTCCGGCCGCGAAATCACCTGGGATCGGATGGTGAAGTCGAACGACAACTGGAACCTCAAGCTCAATCTCGACTCCCTGGGCACTTCAGGCGCCGTCTCGCTGCGCTAAGCGGGCCTGTCTTGTCGGGTGTTTCACCGGACCGGGATCTCCGAGGGGTGGTCTTTCGATCGTGCCTTTCGGGGACCCGGTCTCTTTCTTTTCCTTCCCTTTCCTTGGAGGGGAAGATCTGGCGTAATTACTCACAGCAAAGAAGGTCGGGAAGTGGGCCGGGCCAACAAGCAATCAACGCCAGAACTGAAGAGGTCATTGCACCACCGAGGCACAGAGAACACCGAGAAGAAGATTTGGCAGTGATCTGCGTCAACAACCCACCAACGTCTGAACGGAAGAGATCATTGCCGCATAGAGAGGTCACCGAGAAGAAAAAGAAAATAGGATACCTTGAAGTTCGTTAATGCAGGGAGTAGTTAGCGATCTTCTTCTCAGTGAACTCTGTGGCTCTGTGGTGCAATCATCTCTTCCTCACCGTGAGTAGTTACGATTTGGCATCGGCAAGGGAGGGGGGCAGCAATGAAGGCAGGATGGCTGGCGGTCACTTTTCTCGCGGGACTGTTGATTCCCGCGCAGGCGGCGATGAATGCCCGGATGAGAACCTTCGTCGGCAACCCGCTCTACAGTGCCGGGATCAACTTTCTGGTTGGGTTGATGGCGCTGACGGTCGTCATTGGCGTCTCGACCCGGCTCGGGCAGGAGGGGGCTTGGCGGGAGGCGCTGCGCGCGCCCTGGTGGGCGTGGTTTGGTGGTTGCATTGGGGTCTTGATTGTGTTGTCGGGGGTGCTGGTCATTCCCCGCACCGGAGCCGCCCTCTTTACCGCGACGATCATGATTGGCCAGCTTGCCGGAGCGGTGGTTCTCGACCACTACGGCCTCTTCGGATTGCCCACCCGGTCGATCACTCCCTCGCGAGTTGTTGGGGTGCTCCTCTTGTTGCTTGGAATCTGGTTTGTACAGCGCAGATAGCCCCCGTATAATGCTCCGCACTTTGTTGCCAGGAATGGCGTCCATCTGGAAAGGAGAACGATCCCGTGGCTCTGACCGATCTGATCTCACTGCACGATTTTACCCCGAAGGAGGTCGGTCGCGTCTTCTCCGTGGCCGCCGACATCAAACGTGATCCGAAGGCCTACCGCGAAGCGCTCGCGGGGTGCAGTGTCGCCCTCATCTTCGAGAAACCTAGTCTCCGCACGCGGGTCACCTTCGATCTCGGGGCAACCCAGATGGGGGCCTCTTGTGTCTATCTCGACCATCAGGGCGTTCGGCTGGGTGAGCGCGAGTCGGTCAAGGATATGGCGCTCAACCTCGAGCGGTGGGTCGATATCATCGTCGCACGAACCTACAGCCACGAGACAGTTGTCGAGCTGGCGGCCTACTCCTCGGTTCCCGTGATCAACGGCCTGTCCGAGCGGAGCCATCCCTGCCAGGGGCTGACCGACTACTTCACGCTGACCGAGAAGGTCGGGACTGATCTGCGTGGGTTCCGCATGGCCTATGTGGGAGATGGGAACAACACCTGCCACTCCCTCATCTTTGGCGCTGCCAAGTTGGGGATCGAGATGCGAGTCGGAACCCCCAAGGGTTATGAGCCCGATGCCTCGATTGTGCGCCTCGCGCGACGGGAGGCCAAACGCACGGGAGCGAAGATCGAAGTCGTCAACGACCCGCTGCTCGCCGTCGAAGGGGCCCAAGCGGTCTATACCGACGTCTGGGCTTCGATGGGATTTGAGGCCGAGACAGAGCGGCGTCGTGAGATCTTCTCCTCCTACCGTGTCACCCGCCAACTGATGCAGGCGGCGGCTCCGGGTGCCTTCTTCATGCACTGTTTGCCGGCCCATCGCGGCGATGAAGTCGACGCAGAGGTGATCGACAGCCCTTCGTCCATTGTCTATGACCAAGCCGAAAACCGCCTCCATACTCAGAAAGCCATTATGTTCCTGCTGATCGAGGCCAGCCGATCTCATGAGTGAAGCCACCAGCCAACCGGGGCTCCCCCCGACCCCGCCCTCCTCACAGGGTCAGAAGAGTGTGGCGCGCTCCGCCGGCGTCGTTGGAGTGGCCGTCTTGGGAAGCCGGTTGCTCGGGCTGGTTCGCGAGCAGGTCTTTGCTTCGTTTTTTGGAGCGGGCTACGCGATGGATGCCTTCATCATCGCTTTTCGGATTCCAAATCTGCTTCGTGACCTCTTTGCGGAAGGTGCCCTCTCGGCGGCGTTTGTGACCACCTTCTCGCGCAAGATCGCACAGGAAGGAGAGGCCGCGGCGTGGCGTCTCGCCAATCTGGTCAACAATGGGCTGGTGCTGATTCTGACCGTGATCGTGGGGGGAGGAATCCTTTTCGCGCCACAAGTGGTCGGCCTGATGGTCGATTCGTCTGCCGCTGTCATCGATGGGTCGAAGGGGGAACTGACCTACGTCTTGGCGGTCCGCTTGACGCGGATCATGTTCCCTTTTCTCCTGATGATCTCGTTGGCGACGGTGGCCATGGGGGTCCTCAACACGAAAGACCACTATGCGGTCCCTGCGTCGGCCTCGACCATGTTCAATGTCGGATCGATTCTCGGCGGAGTGGGATGTGCTTGGTGGCTCGCCCCACAGTACGTCGAGGCGGTCCTGCTCGGTGAGGTCCACTCGGCAGAGGGGGCCAGTGAGGCGATTGTCGGGATGGCGATTGGGACCCTCCTGGGCGGTATGCTCCAATGGCTGGTCCAGGTTCCCAGCTTGCGAGAGGTCGGGTATCGGTGGCAACCGATCTTCAGTCTGCGGGATGAGGGCGTGCGCCAGATGATGCGGTTGATGGCACCAGCCAACGTCTTCGTCAACACCAGATTCGCCTCCAGTCTGGGGGAGGGCCCTGTCTCCTGGCTCTCCTACGCCTTCCGGTTGATCTACCTTCCAATTGGGATCTTTGGGGTGGCGATCTCGACCGCCACCCTGCCTGTTGCCTCCCGGGCGGCGGCGCTCGACAATCTCATCGAGTTTCGCCGAACGATCGCTTCTTCACTGCGGCTGACCTTCTTTCTGACGATCCCCTCGGCGGTCGGATTGATCGTCCTCAGCGAGCCGATCATCGCTCTCATCTTCGAGCGGGGTCTCTTCGATGCCGAGGATACCCGACAGACAGCGATCGCCCTCTGCTTCAATGCCATCGGCCTGACCGCCTATTCGGCGGTACGGGTCCTCGTCCCTTCCTTCTTCGCGCTGAAAGAGACGCGGATTCCCATGCTGGTCAGCCTCGTCTCAATTGCCATCAACTATCTGGTGGCCTGGTGGACGGTCGATGTCTGGCAGATCGGACATCGTGGGTTGGCGCTTTCGATCTCAGTGGTCGCGATCGTCAACTTTTTGCTGCTGTTGATCGCCATGCGGCGTCGGCTGGGGGCCATCGAGGGAGGGCGCCTGCTCTCGACCTTCTGGCGGGTGTTGCTCGCTTCGGCTGTGATGGGAGGCGTCTGCCTCGTGGCCTGCCAAGGGCTCAGTCGCTGGGTTGGGCAGGACGCCCTTCTCTCGCGCCTCGTCCTGGTTGGGGGATCGATTGGCAGTGGTCTGCTCGTCTTTCTCAGCATGGCGCGGCTGCTGCGACTGGAAGAGATGGCAACCTTGAGCGCTGGTCTCCGCCGCCGACTGCAACGCCGCTCCTGACCCCTCCTGCCTTCCCAGTTCTTCTTCGTGCCAATTCAGCGGATCGACCGGACGTCGCTCCTCTGCGACACAGGGGGCAATGGGGCTCTATTTGATGCAAAGGGATCCACGGGAGGAGTCCCGGTCAAGGCTTCGAGAAAGGCAACCAGATCCCGCTCTTCGTCGGCTGTCAGCCCAAGCGGATGCAGCTCTTCCTCGAGGTTGAGGTTGGTCCGTCCCCCGTTGTTATAGAATCGGACGACATCGACTAAGCTCGCTGCACTCCCATCGTGAAAATACGGTGCCGTCAACGCGACATTGCGCAGCGAGGGGGTCCGGTACGATCCCAGTTCGAAGAGCAGCCCGGATCGGAGCGCACGCCCCAGTTCGTGGCTGCCCGCGATCCTCTCCATCTCGATGAGGGGTTGCGGGGAGGGGGACTGCTCGATGTGACGCGCCGCCAATCGTGCCAGTCGGTCAAACGACGGGTCCCCCGCAGCCACCCCGGTATTTTGATAGGCAAAATTGGTGAAGAGGGGCTGTTGTTCGGTGGCGACGTGGCAGCGGGAGCAACGCCCACGGCCCCGGAAGATCGCCAGTCCACGTCGAGCCGCTGGGGGAAGCGCGGTCTCGTTCCCGGCCTGGAAGCGGTCGAAGGGGGAGTTGCCTGAGACGAGGGTGCGTTCGTAGCTCGCGAGGGCCTTGCCCACCCGCGCCGCGTCGATCTCTCCGTTCTCGCCGAATGCGGCACGGAAGGCCGCCCGGTACGCAGCGTCTCTTCGCAATCGTTCGAGCACCTCGGTGAGACTGCGATTGCCCATCTCGTCGGGGTGGGTCAAGGGCTCGAGGGCTTGTTGCTCCAATGTATCGGTCCGTCCATCCCAGAATTGGGCAGGATTGTAGATGACATTGAGGAGGCTCATCGAGTTTCGAGTGCCACGTCGTCCCCCGATGCCGACGGCGCGCGGCTCGGCATCGGCGAAGCCCCGCTCGGGTTGATGACAGCTCGCGCAGGAGATCTTCCCGTCGGCCGACAAGGCCGGATCGAAGAAGAGCCGCTTTCCGAGAGCCACCTTCTCCGCCGTCAGTGGATTGTCGGCTGGCACATAGAAGGACCACGTGTCCGCGGGGAGCCCGAGCGGAATGGGCAGCGCTTCCCTCGCCATTCCCACTCCGCTTCCATCTCCGAGTCGTCCTGTCCCAACGAGGCCCACGACGAGGGCCAAGAGCACGAAGAGGAACCTCCACCTCGATGACGCACTCTTTCGCATGAGTCTCCCTTCCCTTCTTCCCCGTTTCAGATTTGATCGAGAATTGCCCTGGCGATTGAGAGGTAGATGAGGAGACCCGTCGCGTCGACGAGCGTCGTAATCAAGGGGGCGGAGAGCAGGGCTGGATCGAGTCCCACCGAATCCGCCAGGATCGGGACGATTGCTCCCACTGCCGTCGACCAAACACAGATGGCACAGATCGTTGCGGCAATGGTTGCGGCCAGGAAGAGATCGTGCGTGATCCAGTAGGCTTGCCCAAACGCCACCGTCGAGAGGAGCAGGCCGACCAGTAGTCCCGTCATCCCCTCCCGCAGCACCACCCGCCAAGCGTGCCGGGCGCCAATCTCCCCCAGGGAGAGGCTCCGGATGACCGTCATGACCGTCTGCGCCCCCGCGTTTCCTCCGGTCCCGATCAGGAGCGGCACGAAGAAGTTGAGTGCGACCACCACCTTC
>JBMUAP010000009.1:0-17494 GCA_049454155.1 Blastocatellia bacterium | reverse complement strand
CTGATCCCGGGCACCCAGTGGTAGGATTCAGGACTTGGTGTCGCTTCGATCCGGGATCAGGGCAGGGGAGAGATCGGCAGTCGGTTGGAGACGAGCCCCCCGACCCGGATCTGCAGCATCCCGTCTCCACTGATTCGGGAGGCCTCGCCTTCAGGTACGGTCACGCCAATCTCCCAGACACCATTGGCAGCAAGATAGCTCACCCGCTCGGCGGGCACCCATACTCCGCTGAGGTCCACCTCGATCTCTCCAAGCCTCGACTCCATAGCAGGATCTTCGGTGCCCTGGGCCAGCGGAAGGTAGTCCGCGAAGATCTTCCAGCTGGCCTTGGGCCCAGTTGCATGAAGGTCGAGACCGCCATCGACTTGATTGGCGATGGCAAGCAGGTGGGGAGGAGTCGGAGCGACCGGAGGGAGGATCACCTCGAAAGGGCCGATCTTGGCTCCGTCCTTCGATTCAACCCAACCCTGATACCTTCCCGCCGCCAGCTCGGAAGGAATCCGCACGTTGAGCTGGCAACTCCATCCGTCTGTCGTCGCGGCGGCGAGAACTGATTCTTCCGGGAACAGTCCCCGACGCCCCGCATAGCAGGGATGGAGCGTCCAGTCCCCAAGCCTCACCCAGGTCGAGTGGGTATCGATCAGCTCGGGATCGACTCCCTCCAGGACAATGCCAAGGTAGAAGGGGTCATGTCGCGGGGCCAGCTCCGGAGTTCGCAGATCGTCGGCGCGTCCGACCGAGCGGACTCGCGGGATGAGCTCTGGCTCGACTTGGTGAGAGGCGCGTTTGCGCAGCAGGGACCAGCAGTACTGTGTTCCGTCTCCAATGACTCCGAGGATCTGCGCACCGAGTGAAATGGCGACCCGACGCACCTGCTCCTCGGGAAAGGGGGCACCGGACCAAGTGTCCAGGCTTGGATCTTCTTCTGGAGATGTGGGGGAGAGGTGGACTCCATTGGTGATGAATTTGAAGACTCCCCGGGGGCGAAGCACCCGGAAGGCCTCCCGGAGATTGGCCTCGATCGCCTCCGCGCTCGGGACGTGCTGGATGACGTAGGCACAAAAGACGACATCGAAGCTCTCATCCGGAAAAAGAGCGAGGTCGACCCCGGAGGTTTCGTGGAAGTGGAGATTGGGAACCTCCGCCAAGCGGGCCCGCGCCAGTCGAATCATCTCGCCCGAGACGTCAATGGAGACGACCTCCCGGAAGAGCGGCGCGAGATGGCGGCTCATCCGGCCAATTCCGCAGCCGATCTCAAGCAGTCGCAGGTCCGTCGAGGCGCGCCAATCGCAGAGCAGGGGCAGGTCATTGCCGATCAATCCCGCGACATCGCGCTCTCCGCTGCGATCGAACTCCTCTTCGCTCTGGTCGAGCCGCAGGGTATTGATGTACCAGCGGGCGTTCTCCCGGGCCCGTTGGTCCCAATCCCGCTTCATCACGTCAGCAAAAGGGATCAGGGAGTCGCTCTCCCGTTGGGGGCTCGTCTCAGGTCGAGTCATCAATCCCTTCCTCTAGTGTGGTCCGCCTCGGGGCTCGGCGTTGGCAAGGGGGCCGGAAGCTGGGGGGGGCCATCGACGGGTGAGGACGAAGTGGGAAAGACGGGGAGAGCCAGGTCGCGCTCAAACCGGATGCGAAGGATGGTCCCGGGATTGAGCCGAATGTCGTCACCCTTGGTCATCAGCACACCTCCGAGGACCCCTGTGCCCATCGCGCCGGCCATGGCTCCGAGGCCCCCTCCCGCGGCGCCGATGATCATTCCTCCGAGCGCGCCAAGTCCTCCTCCCAGGCCGGCGTTCCGCGCGGTTCGCGTTCCCGACTTGCCGGCTCCCACCCGGCCCTCTTCGTCTCGGGCCTTCATCTTCTCATCGTTGGCAAAGTCATCGATCGCGGTGACGACCGTCGCAATTCGTTCAACGCCGTAGGACATCCGGAGCGTCTCGAAGACGATCGTCATCGTCGCTTCGCGTTGTGGGCGCCGGGCGGCTTGCACTTGGGTCACCCGGCCGAAGACAGGCGTCCCCTCGGGAATGGCAATCCGTCCTTGATCATCCAGGACAGGCTCGGCGACGGTCGCGGTCAGCCGATCTCCCACCTCGCTGAGCTTGCTGCTCAGGCGCGTCTGGAGGTTGAACTTGGCCATCGATCCTGCTGCCACGCGGTGGTTGTCCGGTTGTTCAGGGGAGGGAACGGTCTGGGCACTGCTTACCACCACCAGTCCCATCGTCCAGGCCAGGATCAGATGGAGGTGGCGAAGACGACCAATTTTGAAACGCATTTGGCTCTTTCTCCTCTCAAAAAATGGAGACTACCTCACTGCACCAAGCGAGGGCAGGCCAGGGATCGACCAAGCCATTCCCTGGCTTGTCTGAAAGGAAGGGCAATCTCCTCCCTGCCAGCAGGAACGGATCGGGCGACGTTCTCTTGCCTCCCTCGGAGGGGATCGATCCCTTGTCGACTAGCGTCCCCGCTTCTTCTCGCTGCGGATGACCTCGGCGATCGTGAAATCGCGCAACCGAGAGCGATCCTGCTGCAGCTCTTCCGCTTCGCTCCGGCCACTCGCCCGGCGCACCAAGTGAAGCGCTCCATCCCGGCTCTTCTTGATCTCTTTGCGGCCATCCTCAAATTGGATTTCGACGGCAGCACCTCCCTCGAGCAACCGAAGAACTTCTCCGTAGACGATGCCCGATCCAAAGGTATAGGAGACTTCATCTCCGATACCAAATGTGGCAGTCCTCGATCGATTTGACGCAACCACAGCTTACCTCCTCTTTGATCAGCGAGTTTGGTCAGCGAGAAGTTCGCTTCGGCGCAAGCAGACCAGGGAGATGGACTCACGAGAGACCTTGGCCCCAGAACCACTAGAACCCCCAGAGCATTGGACACCGAAGAGCAAACGTCCAGAGCGAGCAGTTATTGTAACCGGAAGTTCGATTGACGCAACCCATCACTCGGGATTGGATGGCGCCATCGACGGGGCCATCGACTGGCGAAGTCGCCGCATGCCGCGCAGCCAGCGGTCATAATCTCCGGCCTTGTGCTGGAAGTAGGTGGCCACTTCCGGATGGGGGAGGATGAGGAATCGCTCCGTTGCCAAGCCCTCGACCACCGCTGCCGCCACGTCGGCGGGCTCAATGGCGTTCTCGAGCAGAAAGGCCCCGGCCCCCTGTTCGGCGGCCTCAGTCAGCATGCGGGTTCGAACCCCTTGGGGGCAGAGACAAGAGACGCGGATCCCACGGTCGTGGTAGGTCACCGCCAACCATTCAGCGAACGCCACTGCCGCGTGCTTGGTCACTGAATAGGGGGCGGAGCCAACTTGGGTGAGCAGTCCGGCCGCCGAGGCGGTCGTCAGCAGATAGCCCTCCCCGCGCGCGACCATGCCGGGCAGAACGGCACGGGCGGCGTGCACGTGGGCCATGACGTTGACCTCCCAGATCTCTTGCCAAGCCTCATCGACGACCTCCTCTCCGCCCGGCGGGCCCGCAATTCCCGCGTTGGCACAGAAGAGGTCGATGCGCCCAAACTGGGCGATGACCGACTCGACCAAGGCGTCCACCTCACGTCCGCAGCGGACGTCAAGCGCATAGGCGATTCCTTGCGTCTCTCCTCCCAAGCCTCTCGCGACCACTTCAGCGGTGATCTGGTCACGATCGGCGATGACGATCGCCCGGGCCCCTTCCAAGGCGAACCGTTCCGCCATCGCCCGTCCGATCCCGTGAGCTCCTCCGGTGAGGACCACAACTTTGTCTTGCAATTTCATGTCATTCTCCAGATGATACAGGGCGTTACCCAGCAGGCAGTCTATCCGAATCTTTTTCCAATCGGAATGCACTCCGCCACTCGGGGGAACTCTTTCCGTACGCGATCCAGTATCGTCACGTGAATGCAAGCCTGCCCGGCTACCAAAAGATCGCGCAAGAGGAGATAGAGGCGGTTGATGGTCGATCCACGGGAAGAAAATCCAGGTCGGGAGGGCAGCAACAAGCACTCCAGCGCGCCCCCTTCCCAGGAGCGACTGGCAGTTTCCACTACTCCTTCTTTGCCCCCTGCCTCTGCCGGGTATGACGAGTTCGCTTGGTTCTACAATCGCTACTGGGGGCCAGACTTCTGCGACACGGTGATGGCGATCTATGAGCAGATTCTCTTTCCCCATCTCCAGATCGGCGCAGAGATTCTCGATCTCTGCTGTGGAACAGGTCAGATCGCTGCGGCACTGCAGGCCCGCGGGTATCGTGTCACGGGCTTGGATGGCTCCGGTCCGATGCTGGCTCACGCGCGACAGAACGCTCCCTCTGCCTCTTTCATCGAGGCCGATGCGCGAGATTTTACCTTCGATCGTCCCTTCGATCTGGTGCTCTCGGCGTTTGACAGCCTCAACCATCTGCTGACCCAAGACGACCTCGCCGCCGTCTTCCGTTGCGTGGCGGCCGTCCTTCCACCGGGGGGCCTCTTTCTCTTCGACCTCAACCTGGAAGAGGAGAAAGAGTCACAGGGCAGCAGCTTCGACCTCGTCGCCGACGATCACGTCTGTATCGTCCGGAGTACGTATCAACCGCTGCGTCGATTCAAACGCTATGACTTGACCCTCTTTACGCAAAACGCCGCCGGAGACTGGGAGCGGAAAGATTTGACCCTCACGCAGCGGTACCACGAAGTAGAGACGGTCCGGAAGATGCTCCTCGCGGCAGGGTTTTCCGATCTGCAACTCTTCGATGCACGACAAGACTTTGGCCAGCAGCGGCGCGATTGTCGGATCTACTACCTCGCCCGGAAAAGCCAACTCCACCGTCACACGAGGAACGAACCGAGCGCGGCCGTTGCATCTTCAGAGAAATAGGTTGGTTCACTTTCATGCTCAATCCAGAAGAGATTCGTCCCTGGTTTCCTGGCACACACGATAAGGTCTTCCTCGATGCAGCTTGCGTCAGCTTGGCTCCTCTCCAGTCGGCTGAGGCGATCGAAGAGTTTCTCATCTCGGCGATGCGCTGTCCGCACGATTCTGCGACGACGCATCACTTGGTCATGGACGCAGCGCGGGAGGTTGCACGCCAGGAGGCCGCCCACCTCTTCAACGCGTCCCTCGCTGAGATCGCCCTTGTTGAAAATACGACGGCGGGTCTCAACGCCATCCTCTCGGCGATGCCGATTGGGGATGGAGACAATGTCGTCGTCTGTGACACAGAGTTCATGCAGTTGGTCATCCCCCTCGTCCATCTGCAGCAGACCCGTCGGATCGAGATTCGCCGCGTTCCCCATCGATGGGGGATGATCTCTCCGGCAGATTTCGCCCGCGTCTGCGATCCGCGAACGGCCGCAATTCTGGTCAGCTCCGTCCAGTGGGCCCACGGCTGGAAGATGGACCTCGCGGCACTGAGCGAGATTGCCCACACCTTCGGCGCTTGGCTGGTGGTCGATGCCATTCAGCACGCCGGAGTCGGAGCGATCGATCTCTCGAGCCTTGGGGTCGATGTTCTTGTTTGCGGGGGACACAAGTGGCTCAATGCACCGTTTGGGTGCGGCCTTCTCTGCATCAACCACCGCCGTCTCTCCCAGATCGAGCCGACGATGCGGGGCTACTTGACTCTGACGCCCCCGATGGGCGGCTGGGGGACCTACTTCAGTACCCCGACGATCACCCCTTTTCGCGATTATGAGTATGTCGACGACGCGGCGAAGTTCGAGACCGGAGGGACGGCCAACTACCCTGGAGCGATTGGACTGGGCGCCAGTCTGCGGTTGATCAACCGTCTGGGGATCTCCCAGATCGAAGCCTATGTTCGGGATCTGACTCGCGAATTGATCGATTGTCTGCGCCAGGAGGGGCTGGAGGTCGTCACGCCGGACGACGACGACCGACGCGCTGGAATGGTCACGTTTCGGATCTCGGAGGATCCCGCAGAGGATCCGGCCCTCGTTCGATTCTTGGCGGATCGGGGAGTTCTCGTCTCCGCCCGTTTTACGGCAGGAGTGGGTGGGACCCGCATCTCGGTCCATTTCTACAATACCCGGGAAGACTTGGCCCGGTTACTCGACGCCGTCCGCGCTTATCGGGCTGGGCGGTAGAGATACTCACCCGGGTCGTCGCCTCCACAACTCCGGATTCTCTCTCCATCATCTCCCCAGCGATTTTCGCCGCTGGTTCCAGCGCGGATAGAGCCGTCCTCGGTCACGGTTCTTGTGCGGCGTAGTACCCTTCGCGAGCGCGGATTCGAAGAGCAGGTTGAGTCGGGACACTCACGGAGATTCGACGAAACTTTCCATCCTTCGCTTCTGCCGCCGGGTAGTATCCCAACAAATACTGCGCTTCGAGTTCTGCCGCGATCTGGGCGAAGACGGCCGTTAAATCTTCCAATTTGTCAGGAAGGAACGCCCTGCCCCCCGTCTCCTTGGCCAAGCGGGCCATCCCGTCGTGGCCGCGAATGCTCAAGCGATTGAGCCGGATCGAGGGGCCGCTGGGGTTGATTGCATAGAAGAGGCTGTTGCTTGCCTGGGTGGCCCGAGTCGCCTCGCCCAACTCGCTGAGATGGCTGTTGTTGTCCTCGCCGTCCGAGAGGATGACCATTACCCGCCGCGCTCCACTCTGGGCGTGGGATTCGATGTAGTTGGCCGCCGCCGAAACCGTATCGTAAAAGGCCGTCGCCTCGTCCGAGGGCATAATTGCTCGGACCGCCGCGATCGCCCGGGTCGCGTCGACTGTCCGCTCAAGGACGAGATGGGACGTCTGACCGATTGCGAAGAGGGTCACTGCGTCGCCAGGTTTGAGCACTACCTCCAGAAACCGACTGGCTGCCTCCTTCTCGAACTCGAACCGGTTGCGAATACTTCGCGACACATCGAAGAGCAGGGCCATCTCAAGGGGAATCTTGACAGGATCCCCGAGGCTCTGGATCTGCTGCGGTTGCCCCTCTTCTCGCAGAAGAAAGTCTTCCGCGGCCAGATTCCGCACGGGCTGTCCGGCCTGATCCGTCACCGAAACCGGAACCACCACCAACGTCGACTCGATCCGAATCGGCTCCGCGTCGAGATCGGCCTCGTCCTCACGTGGAGGGGGCCCCCCGGGCTTCTCTGGAGAGGGCGGAGAAGGGGAGGGAGTCGGCGCTGGGTCCTGCCCCCTTGCCGGAACGGGCCGCTCGGTAGTGGGGCGCTTTTCCCTCAGAGAAAACCGCGCCCGACGCGCTGGACTCTCCCCCTGGACCAGGGACTGAGCAACACCTCCCACCGGGACGAGCAGCAAGAGAAGAAGCCACCAGGGCGACCCAGCTCGTCCAAATGGTTGAGTTGGCAAGAGGCCAGAGGGGCTTGGCCACCCCCCCCCCGATCTCTCGCCCCCCCCTCGTTGAATCCTTCTGATCACGGCGCCCCCTCCCCTAGATCTTCTCTCTGTTTCTGCACGTCCAGACTCTCTCCGGGCGCATGGTCAGCCGATCCAACTCTCTTGCTGGATCAATAAGACGACGAATCTCCCTTTGATCCTTTAGGTTGGGCGGGTTGGAGGGCACGATTGACCAGGATTCGAACCTCGACCCGACGATTCTGCTCTCGGCCTTCGCGGCTCGTGTTGTCGGCCACCGGCTGGGCGGCACCATAGCCGAATGGAGTGACCATGCGCCGCAGCGGAACCCCATGGGTCTCCGCCAAGTACCGAACTACCGCATCGGCCCGCTGTTGGCTCAGACGACGATTGAGCGCCACTCCTCCCTCGGCCGAGGCGAAGCCAGCGATCTCGATCATATAGGCCCGCTCATTCTGTGCCTGCGCCGCAATCTCATCGAGGGCCTGCGTCGCTTCCGGCAGGAGCTTGGCGCTGCCCACCCGGAACTGAATCGTGATCACCCGTTTGGCTTCATAATCGTCGAGCGACGAGACGAGCTGGTCGATCCGCTGGTTAGTGGCATCGATTCGTCGATTGGTCGTCTCGACTCGCGTCAGCGCGTCATTCGCGGTCTTCTGGGCTGTCCCCGCCTCGGTACGGGCTGACTTCGAGAGCGTATCGAGTTCGGCCAACTGTCCAGAGAGTCGCTGCGCGTTTGCCTCCGCTTGGCTCAGCCGATTCGAGGTCTCCTCGACCCGCTCCTCGACTGGAACGACCCGTGTTTCGACCGACTGGGCGGTGACATAGGCGGTGTCCGTAAAACGGATCTTCTCCGCGACCAGCGCTCCCTCGTCGTTTCCGCGCCCTTCGACCTCCAGGTTGAGGCCGCGGATCAGGCTTGTCGTCCCATATTTTCGTCCCTGTCGAAAGATGTTGCCCTTCTTCTCCTCGACTCGGGTCTTCGCCGTCAGCAGCACGCGAATCTCGCCCGCTGTCTTGTCCCGCAAGACAAAAGAGTCGACCTCTCGGCGCAGAATCACTCCCGTCACCTTCTTCTTCAAACCGGAGGGAATTCGCTCCACTTGGACCGACTCGATCTCGGCTTGGCTGGGTGGCGTCTTGACTTGTGCCATCGTCAGACCCGCGGCCCCTGTGACCACCATTCCTCCCAGGACCAATCCGAGGAACCTTGCACCCAACAGAGCTCCCCAATGGGTGAAGCTACGCCAGCGGCTTCTTCCTCCCCACCGCACCATATCGTTTTCACTCTTTACATTCATTCGTGGTCTCCCTTCTCCTCTACTCCATCCCAGGTGAGAAAACGCTTCGGATCTTCTCTTTCTTGGATGACTCGCCAGAGTGATCGGCCGCCGTTTTGACAGTGTAGCCGTCGATTAAAAATTGCAATTCTCATACCAATCAATCGCCTTGCTCATTGTGGCCATATCCGATCTCGTCCAGTCCAAGACGGCTCTTGATTTGGCAGGATCCTTTCTTCATCCGACTACAAGAATGGGCGATCTCCAAAAGCTTGCCGACATTCTTTCCTGCAGGGCAATATTTTCCCCTGCCGATGAAAAAAAGAAGAGGGAAAAGGGTCTCTCCTTCGAAAGATCCTCTTCCCCTTTCTTGATCTTCCCACACCGAGTCCTAAAAGACGGGGACCCTGATTTCGTAACTTCCCAGCAGACTGATGGCGTGCAGGTTGTATCCTCCCCCAAAACGAGTGCTCCGGGTGACGAGGGAACCCAATATGGGTGCCCCACTTGCAGAGAGGCGAATCCACCCGCTCCGCCCAGGAGGGACGTGCTGGTTGATTCCGCCAGACCGGTTGAAGAGACTGACCAAGCTGTCTTGCCGATAGCAGTTCAGGGAGAAGCTGCTCGATCTCGACTGCTCAGTATCATTGTAGATCAGACAGAAGAGGTTGACCGTGTTGCTGGACTCTCCGAAGTAGAGATCTGTGGGGGGCGAGTAGATGTAGAGAACACTCGAGGCCGAGACTTGGCTGTCGAAGCTGGTCACCGCCAGAATGGTGGGAAGCCTTTCATACTCCGATCCGTTGAACCTCAATTTGAATTCCGAGGTCACTGGATCGGGGCTGATATCTCCACCGCTCACTTTGGCGATCGAGATCGCTGGGAGCACCCCAATGCGCCCATCATTCTCTCGAATATGCGCGATCCCCCCCAGCCAATTGAAGTTCGTCGGTCGTCCTGTCGTCATGCTCTCCGCGGCGACGATGAGGTACCCAAAGATGCCCGGATCATAGTCACTCATGAGGAACGTGGTTGTCTGGGATTGAGTCAAGCTGGTCCCAAAATTGGCCACGCTGCAGGTTCCGCCATCGACCAGGAAGAAGTGGAGACTGATCGGCGCGCTTTGGTTGAAATTGGTGATGGTGATCTGGGTGTCACCCTGGGCTGGGTTGACTGGATTGCTCGAAAAGCGGTTGAAGAAGAGCACGCTTCCCGGTTTTGTATCACTATAATGGTTGCCGTTGGTCTGGGCAACCGTCACAATTTGTGGAGTGGCCAGAGCCAGGAACAGGGTGAATCCAAGGATAATTTTGCTTCTCTTTTGCAGGGTAGATCGAATCATTCTTTCCTCCGGTTGATCACTCCTTTGCCGAGTGATGGATCGCCAAGTCGAGATCCCGATCCCACCTTCTTGGTGGCCTGGAAGGTGGCAGGTCTCTCGGACTCGCCGGATCACAATTGCCTTTCGCCGGGGGACGGGGGCATCCGGCAGCTCGCCAACTGATGCGGCTTGTTCTTATTCGGTCGAATCGTGTGCGCAGCTGGGTGGGGTGGAATCAAACCTCCCCTGATTTTCTTGGGATTTCGCGAAGAAATCTATGTCGGTGTGGGGGTGGGCATCATCAGGCCCACTGGATCAATCGTGGATCATCATTGTGATCATGGCATATGTGAGGCCACCGGAATCTCTTTGTGGCGATGCTCCAGGGTCCAATCGAGGGAGGAGGCAGTCAGAGACGCCTTGCTGGAAAGTCGATCGTAAGTAGATGGATTGTCCGGTCGGGCAAGGTCATCTGCTAGGGGAACGCCCCACAGAGGACGGCGATTTGATGTGTTTTACTGAATACTTAGAAAGATCATTGCTCGGCGCTTGGGCAGTACATCATTCGTCGTGTGCCAGTGACGTACCACAATTCGTCTTTTACGAACAGCGAGCTTAGTATAGCACACGGATTTTATCCGAAGCGATTTTTTTACCGAGAGAGATGGAAGTCCCGGGGCATTGTGCTCCCCAGGCCTTCTTTCGACTACGCGTATGAATGGAGACCGGGCAGAATATAGCTCACACCGAGGTAGGTGAAGATGACGAGCAGGAAGCCGACCAGGGCAAAGTAGGCGCTTCGCCGTCCGGTCCAGCCGTGGGCAATCCGGGTGTGGAGGTAGCCCGCATAGGCCAGCCAGGCAACCAATGCACCCGTCTCCTTGGCATCCCACCCCCAATACCGCCCCCACGATTCATTGGCCCAGACCGCTCCGGTGACGAGGAGGATGGCCAGTCCGGCGAAAGCGACCCCGACCGTCTTGTAGATCATGCTGTCGATCTTCTCGATCGGGGGGAGGCTCTCTCGGATACGCTCGGTCCGGATGCTGAAGAGGACCAGGAAGAGGGTGGTTACGAGGAGGGTGATGACGGCGGCGATTTCGACTGGGTTGCTGCGCATATCCAGAACCAGAGAGGCGCTGTTGCTCTGCAGCCAGTTGCCTCCGACTGTCACCAGACTTTGCACAGATTGGTTCTCCGCTTCCTTGCCCGCGAGAGTCTTGGCCACCTGGTAGTACTGATCCTGTCCGATGAGGGATCCGATCGATTGCATCGTCCGCAGCCGGTAGAAGAGAAGTCCCGTGGCGATTGCCTGCACCACGAGTGAGGCACGGAGCATCCAGTGTCCCCATCGCCCGGCGCTGGCCCGTCCACGATAGAGTTGGAGCCAGAACGCGACCGTCGTTCCGAGGAAGAGCCCGAAGCCCAAGGTCATCAGAATCCCGACACCAGGGAGTGCCACTCGTGCCCCAGTGTTAAAGACCCCTCCGGAGTGGATCAAGACCGCATTGAGCCGATAACTGAGGGAGGCCGGATCGAATGCCTTGACTCCGCCCATCAGCCAAACGAAGGCGTACGTCACCAGGATCGACCCGGTGACGACGATCGCCATGTGCTCAACTTTGACGCCGTCTTTGAGCAGATAGACGACGGCGAGGGCGAAGCTGACCAGTGCCACTCCATAGCTGAGCGAGGCCACCCCAACGTGGATCGGGCGCCAATAGCTGTCGAGCACTGGCGGGAGATTGATGAAGCTGTTCCCGATGAAGATGGCCAGCAGCAGAATCAGCGCCATCAACGGCAGGGAGAGGGCTCCGACGAAGCGACCATTCTCCCGGTGGCTCAGCAGCATCGTCGCCAGTCCAGCGCCAAAGGCGAACGCAATCGACAGATCATAGAGATTGGCAAACGGAATGTAACTGAAAAACCACCAGAAATGGTACTCCCCGGTGATCTGACTGGTCATGCGGATCCAATTTTCCCTGTCTCCGGCGGCGACCCAGCGCACCAGCCAACTTGACAGGTTGAAGAAGACCCCGGCCGATCCCACCCAGACCCCCATCCGCTGCAGGAAGGGGATTGGAGCCCAGAAATTGGTCACCAGCCCTGCTGCGGCAATAATGTAGCTGAGCAGGGCGAGGACGATCAGTGTCCCATCACTCGGGACTGCCGAGGCCCCTAGTCGCACGCGCGCCGCTGTCACCAGACCCGCACCAATGATGGGGAGGAGAGCTGGCAGATAGCCCGACAGGGAGCTCTTGCCTCCCACGGACGGCGCTTGGGACTCCAAGGTTCCCAGGCCCGGATTGATCGACTTGATTGCTTGACTCATCGCTTGTTACCTCCAAACTGACCTACTCATCGCGAAAAAGAAGCCATTTGACTCAACCTGCGATCCATCCACAAGTTCACAGCGGAAGACCGCTCCCCCCCCCAGTCTGTTCAAGACCGCAGGTAGGCAATCAGTTGACGCGCTCGGTCTTCAAATCCCAGGCGGTTGCGGTTCGCATTCCCTCCAACATAGACCTTGCCATCTTCGACAACAATCCAGAGACGTTGATGGGAAAAGAAGAAGACACCGATCAGCGTCAGGCAGAGAATGGTAAATCCGACATAGACGACCCGGGCCCCCGGATCATACTGGACAGAGAGAATGTGGGCGAGGGGAACTTTCTCGAATTCGAGCAAGGTAAACTGATAGCCCGGAGGATCGCTCAGCCGGGACTGCAGAAAAGGGGCGGAGGCGATCTCTTGACGGAAAGTGGTCGTGACCGCCCAGGAATCCCGCTCACCGATCGTTGGATCGAGCAGCAGGAGTCTCGCCGCTGGATTTTCGTATTCGGTCGATCCGAAATCAGGTCGCCCTTCCCGCGAGAAGACGAGGTGCGGATTGAAATCCATGTACTTGACCCGGGCTCCGTTGGAGAGGGGTGCCTCTCCGTTCCTCGCCACGGTGACCTCTTCGCTGCTCCCATTGGGCAGAATGGCTCGCAACTGAATGGTGCGGGCGTTGCCGAGTGGATTGTACGAAGCCTGAAAGAGCCTGTATCCCCGGTAATCGTAGGGATTGTTCATATGGATCAGGGCATTGGTCTTCTCCCCTGATTCACGATCCAAAATCTCTACCCGGGTCAGCCAGTCGAGGGTGTTGCCCGCATCGAGCCCCCCCGCTGAGTCGATCAGCTTCTGCTGGATGTCGACGCCCCGCACGGTAAAGGGAAGCTGGAGCTGGCGCTGACCAACCGCGAATTCCGAGGTCGCCTGCTCGACGTTGAAGACATTCTGGAGCATCCGGTCGGCGGCCCGGTCTGGCGTCACCGGGAGAGAACCGATATACCCTCGACTGGTCAGGTAGCCGCCGAAGAAGATGGTCAAGAGCCCGACGTGGACGGCATAGGCCCCGAGCCGGTTCCAGACCCCCCGCTCGGCAAAGATCGTTGTCCGATCCCCGGTCTCGGTGACGCGGACGCGGAACCGGGTCGCCCGGGCCGCACTCACCGCTCGCTCGGTCAGCTCGTGCCGGCTGGATCCTGGAAGGTCGACCTCCTCCCGAAACTTCTGCGTCATGGCGAAGGTCGGAGAAGCGGTCAGCTTCTTGCGCCGTACGTAACTCCACGCCGCCGGGAAGTGGTCGATCGAGGCGAGGATGATGTTGAGGCTGAGCAGGAGGAGCAGGGCATTGAAATACCAGACGTGATAGATGTCGAAGAAGCCCAGGCGTCCGTAGACGATCTTTTCCGCCGGTGTGAGTTCCGCATAGTAGGCGCCGAAGGTATCCAACTCCTGCTGCTGGATCAGCATTCCAATCATGCAGGCAATGATCAACAGGACCAGCAACGTGATTCCGAAGGGGACTGAGCTGATCGTGCCGAGGATCCGGTCGATGAGCCCCCCCAGACCTGCCTCATTTTTTCTTCCACCGGATGTCTGGACCGCTGGCCCGGGTGGAGAATCAGGAATAGCCTCGGTCGAGGTGCGATCCGCCGAGGGGATTGGTCCTGGGGGAGAAGGTCTCTCGGCCACCATCTGCGAATCGCTCATCAGGGGATCGATGGCATCAGATGGGGCCGACGGAAGATCAGCGGGTGTTAAAACTTTTTCTGCCATTCCTTTTCCAATTCCAGAATAGGAGAATAGGCCCAAGAGGTCCAACAGGACTGAACAATCTGTCACAGGACCACAGGTCCTATTTGTCCTATTTGTCTTATAGGTCCTATTTGTCCTACAAGACCTATCAAACCAAGTTGGGGCCGGCCTCACCTCCGCCGGGTTCGGGAGTGGCGGATGACACAGATTCGCTAGTCTAGCAGCACTCGCCCCACCCTGCAATGATCCCGAATCAACGTCTGTCCCCCTTCGCCGAGGGCGCAAACTTGCTTCGGCTTGATCTGACAGAAGGAAAGTCTGGGGCTGGCGTGACAGGCTATCCGGAGCCGAGTAGAATGGATTTTGGATGCAGTATGCTTTAGCGGAGCCATTCACTCCTTATCCTTGGCAATATCCAGCTTGGTCGAAGCGATTGGACTCTCAAGAAGCAAGAGGGTGAATCTCCTTGAAAAATGACAGGTAGGGCTGAACCGTGGAGAACGACAACGAACGATTGGCGACGGAGAGACCATTCCGGGTCTGTCCGCAGTGTCGCGCCCTGACGCCGGCGCGCGATCCTGTCTGCGTTCAATGTGGGGACCTCGCCCCTGGGCCGCCCGCGCCCAAGCCGGAGACGCCCATCGCGGGGGAACCTCCCCTCGAACCCACCCAGGCCTGGTGGGACGAGCGTTTTCTTCAGACCCTCCATCAGCGTCCCGTCCGGCTGGTCCCGCTGATCCTTGGGGTCAATATTGCGGTCTACCTGTTGATGATCTTGGTTGCGGGAGGCAACTTCGTGAAGCAGTTTCTCTCCCTCAACGACATTGGGACACTGGTCGCGTTCGGCGCCAAGACCAATGAACTGCTGCGCCAAGGGGAGTGGTTCCGGCTGATCACCCCGATCTTTCTCCATGGCGGGCTCCTCCACCTCGCCTCCAACTCGTGGGCCCTCTGGACTGTCGGGCCACTCGTCGAGAAGCTCTATGGCCCCGCAAGGTTCTCGCTCCTCTACCTCTTTGCCGGAGTCGGGGGCGTTCTGGGCAGCTATCTGGGAAGCGGGAGTCGCCCTCCGTTCGTTCCGAGTGTCGGGGCTTCCGGGGCGATCTTTGGGCTCTTTGGGACACTCCTCGTTTTCGGGTACAAGTACCGTCGGGAGCTTCCGGACCACTTCCAGCGCTCGATTCGGTCCGGGATCCTCCCGGTGATCGTCCTCAATCTCTTTCTCGGATTCTCGATTCCTTTCATCGACAACGCCGCCCATATCGGAGGCCTCGCCACGGGGGCCTTCCTCGCGGCCATTCTCCCCTATTGGGCTCCTCAGGACACCAGAGAACAGAGAAGAGCGGGAGCCGTCATCGAGAGAGTGGGGCTCGTCTTGGCGCTCCTGCTGGTCTTGGCCGCCTTCGCTGCGGCCTACCAGCATCGACAGCCCCACTTGGCCAGTCGCTCGGTCGAGTTGGAGCGATTCCTCCGAACGATCGAGCAGGCGGATGGGGCCATGACCAGTGGATTTCGCTGGATTGCTGGACAGGAGACAGACCGACCTCCAGGGCAGCTGCTCGACGCACTGCGTCAGGTGGACGAAGCCCTCGATCAACTCGCGGAGCCCGATCCGGTGGCTGGCAAGGTACGCCGGGAGATGCAGTCGCTGGTTCGTCGACAACGAGCGATGATTGAGCTTGCCTCCGCTGGGCAAACGGTCGAGGGCTGGGATTCGCTGGGGGAGGAGCTCCTCCGCAGCCGGCTCGCCATCCGCGATTGGATTCGGCAAGACGGAGAGCGCTATGGCTGGCGGCTGCGGGACCCCGAACAACCCTCTACCCAGCCCACTCCAGGTCAATCTGGAGAGGCCCCGCCGAAAAAATCTCTCCTCTTTCCCCCGAACGCCTGATGACCCACTCCCTGCCACAAGAGGGAGCTGCGGTTCAGGTGACCACGACGGAGAAGGCTTTCCCCAGTGGACGGAGGATGTCTGAACTCCCGGAAAAGTCCCCCTCAGGACCGCAGACCATGCCCTTCCGCTACCGCTTGGCAGCTTTCTTCCCCTGCCCGTCTTGACCCTGGTCGGATCCCTCCATATACTCACTGGGATTATTGATCTACTTGACTGTGATTATGACCGAGATATATGACTGACCGTAATACCGGACAAATTCTGGAAGGCACTCTGACCGCAATTGGTCATCGCTATGCCCTCGTGGCTAGCCGATGGAACGACCTTATCGTCAGTCGCTTGGTCGGTGGTGCCCAGGATGCCCTCTATCGACTCGGCGCCCACCCAGACCAGATGACCCTCGTTCGAGTTCCTGGCTCCTTCGAGATCCCTCTTGCGGCAAAAAAGTTGGCAGCATCTCGGCGCTTCGATGCTATCATTTGTCTTGGTGCGGTGATTCGTGGGGAGACGCCCCACTTCGACTATATTGCTGCTGAAGTGACCAAGGGAATGGCGGCCGTCTCTCTTGAGTTTGATCTTCCTGTCACCTATGGCATCATCACTGCTGATACGGTCGAGCAGGCGATCAATCGAGCAGGAGTCAAAGCAGGAAACAAAGGGTTCGAAGCCGCGATGGCGGCAATTGAAATGGTCAATCTTCTCAAGAACCTATCTGAGATCAACTCCCCCGCCTGATCCTGAATCTCCCGCTGTTCAGGCTCAACGACAGACTTCCGGAGCTACGTCTCATCGCTAACGCTACCAATCGACAACCAAGGATCATTATGGGTGCACGGCGCAGGGCGCGTGAATGCGCATTACAGATGCTCTTCTCCTATGATCTAGCCCGTCCCCCGGTCGAAGACCTCATCGCCTCGTACTGGGGGGAACTCGCCGAGGCTGCCGAGGAGGTCCGAGCCTTCGCCAATGAGCTGGTTGAGGGAACCATCGAGCACCTCGCACAGATTGATGATCGAATCCGGGTCCGGACCGAGCACTGGCGCATTCCGCGAATGGCCGTGGTCGATCGAAATCTGCTCCGGATGGCCGTCTTCGAGTTCCTCTACCAGCCCTCCACCCCCCGGACCGTTGCCATCAATGAAGCCCTTGAAATTGCCCGCCGCTTCTCGACTTCGGAAGCGACCCAGTTTGTCAATGGAATTCTCGATGCCATCAAGCGGGATCTCGACGCCGAGGCAGCCGGAACCGTCGATTCCTCCTCTCCCGTGGCGACGACAGCCCAAGGGACATCCTGAGCCCTTTCCAGAAGACTTCAGTTTTAGTAAAGTCGGGGTTCGCCGGGCCTCTCTGGCAGATCTTGGCCGTTGCCTTCCTTGACGACGGCTGTAACATGAGCCTAGGGTGATCCTTGGGGGGATCCTTGAGGGGATCCTTGAGGGGATCAAGGCCGAACCAGTCCCAGTCGATTCAACTGGTTCAGGTTCAGCAGAGAGCCGCCACAACTGCACAAGCTGAATCATCGGGAGATCATTGGGAGAGAAGATGTGGGGTTGTCGACCTGAGAAGAGGGCTGGAAGAATGGCGAGAAGCCTTGGGGTAGGCTTGTTGAGTCTGCTTCTCGGAGG
>JBMUAP010000008.1:0-18354 GCA_049454155.1 Blastocatellia bacterium | reverse complement strand
TCACCCCTCACCCATCCGGTGAGTTAAAAATTGGTCCGAATGCGGTCTGCCGGGAAACCGAGCGCCAGCAGACGATTGCGGGTCTGCTCGATCATCTCGAGCGATCCACAGACCAGCGCGAGGGGTTGACGGAGCGTCGGAACCAGGTTGTCGAGAAGGCTCTGCACGTAACCGGTGGCCCCGCTCCATTCGCGCTCATCCGGTCGGCTGATCACTTGGCGGAGCTCGACTCCCTGATGGATCCACTCCGTCGTCATCTCTTTCTGAAAGCAGAAATCGTCGACCGAGCGTGCTCCGTAGAGGACAATGATGCGACCGTGTGCACCGCGCTCGGTCAGCAGATGGCGCAGCGTCGAGCGCAACGGCGCGAGCCCCGTGCCCATGGCCACCAGGACGACATCTTGTCCAGGATCCCCCACGACGGGAAACCCCGGCCCAACGATCCGTCGCAGCAGGACCGTCGGAAACTCGCCCGCCCCCTCCCCTCGAAAGAGCGCTTCCGTAAAGTCAGTACCGGCCGTTCGTTTGATGAGAAACTCGTAGTCCTCATCCTCCGGCGCTCCCGCGAAGGCCATGTAGGAGCTGCCGCCTCCCTCGATCTCCAGGATCGCGACCTGTCCGGCGAGAAAGGGCTCTCGGGCGTGATCATCGACGGGACGCATGCGAAGACTGGAGACCGTCGGCGTCTGTCGCCGTACCTCGCAAACCCGCAGAGGGAGTGGAAATGCCATGAAAACCCGCGCCGCCTTTCTGCTCGTGTGGTTGTCAGGGGATCAGGACCGGCTGGTCCCTTGCCCACGATAAGCCGATTCCTTCTCGGTGTAGAGTTGGTCGATCGACTGCTTGAGTCGCTCGGTGACGATGCGTCGACGCACTTTGAGCGTTGGCGTCAGCTCGGCCGATTCGACTGTCAGCTCCCGGTCGAGCAGGAGCACCCCTTTGATCCTTTCGTATTGGGGGAGCTCGATCGTTGCCGCATCGACTTCCCCTTCGACGAACGAGACGATCTCCGGTCGTTTGATCAGCTCGGATGGAGCCAGCGAAGACAGGCCAATCTGCGCTGCGTACTGGTGCAAGGCCTCGAAGTTGGGGACGACGATCGCCGCCGGGAACTTGCGGTCATCGCCAATGACCACCACTTGGCTGACGTAGCGGCTGCTCTTGATCAGGTTCTCGATCGGTTGCGGAGCGATGTACTTGCCCCCACTCGTCTTGAGCAGATCCTTTTTGCGATCGGTGATGTAGAGGAACCCATCCTTGTCGAGATGGCCGATGTCGCCGGTGTGAAACCAGGTCGAGCCCGTCTCGTCCTGGGTGAGCACCTCAGACGTCTCCCTGGTCTTGTTGAAGTACTCCCGCATGACGTTGGGGCCACAACAGAGGATCTCCCCGTCAGAAGCGATCCGGACCCGTACGCCCTCGATCGGACGCCCCACCGATCCAATCCGATTCGAGCCCGGATGGTTGGTCGTGATCGTCGGCGCCGTCTCGGTCAGCCCATACCCTTGATAGATGCGCAACCCCGCCCCAAAGAAGACCAAGGCCAAGTCCGGCGAGAGGGCTGCGCCTCCTGAGACCATGGCCCGTAACCGCCCGCCCATCGCCAATCGCCATTTGGAGAGGACCAGTCGATCCGCGAGCGCGTGTCGCAGCCGCAGGCCAGCCCCGGGAGCCTCCCCACGGTCCTCGACGCGCGCCCATTCCCGCGCGACGTCCATGGCCCAACGGGCGATCGCCAACTTGGCGGCACCCCCTTCCGCGGCCTTCTCCATCGCCCGCGCGTAGAACTTTTCATACAGGCGCGGCACACTCGTCATGATGTGCGGTTGGACCTCTCCGAGGTCCCGGACGACCGTCTCGACCGCCTCCGCCAGATGGACGGAGGTTCCTGCGTGGAGATACATGTAGAGCCAATTGCGCTCGAAGATGTGCGAGAAGGGAAGAAAGCTCAATCCCGTCTCCCCGGCCTTCAGTTCAGCAAGTCGGCAGTTGATGAGGACATTGGTTGTCAGGTTGCGGTGGGTCAGGACGACCCCCTTTGGGTCTCCTGTCGTTCCCGAAGTGTAGATCAGCGTCGCCACCGATTCCGGCCCAACCCCCTCGGCGAGCATCGGATACCGGGTCGGTGACTCCTCATCCAAGCTGCGCCCTCGTTCCAGAAATGCCTCGTAGCCGAGCACCGACCAGGATCGACCTGCCGGAAGTGACTGGCCGTCGGCAGGGGCGTCGAAGAGGATCACCGTCCGCAGCCGGGGGCATTCATCCAACGCGCTGCCAATCCTCTCGAGTTGCACCGCTGTCGAGACGAAGAGGATTTCGACCTTGGCGTCATTGAGGATGTAGGAGACCTGCTTCGGCGCATGCGTCGGGTAGATGGGCACATCGGCCGCGCCACACGTCAGGACACCCAAGTCGACCTCGATCCACTCGATCCGATTTTCCGAGAGCAGGCCGACACGGCTCTCCGTCCCAACCCCAAGATCTGCCAGTCCCAAGGCCACTGCCCGCACACGTCCCGCCAACTCCCCGGTCGAGACCGGACGCCACTCTCCGCCGCGGGTCCGATAGACGAACGCATCCGATTTCTCGCGTCCAATCCCTCTCCTGTAGAGATCGACAAGCGTTTCGATTCCCCTCTCCTCTCCGCTCTCCATCTCTTTTTCAGCCATGGCGCTCTCCTAGTCCGTTCAAAAAGAGATCCATTACCGGATCGACCATCGAACTGAGACTGTTCTTTTTCCGACTGAGCACCCAGTTGGTGGCCATCTCATCCAAGATCCCAAAGAGAAACTTGGCCACTACTTTCGGATGCAGATGCGCTCGAAAGGCTCCCTCGCGTTGTCCCGCCTCGATCACCTCCCGCAATACCTGGAGATAATCGGCCAGATAGGTCGTCGAAAACTTCTCCATGAACTTGGTCGAATGGCGCAGCTCAATCTGAAAGACGATCGCGACATCCCGCTCCCGCTCGATCAACGAGAAATGGAGCTGCGCAAATCTTCGCAGCTGCTCCCGTGGATCCAGAATCTGTGGCAGCTCCGACTTTGCCCGCGCCATGAACTCTCCCATCACCCAACTGAAGATCGAGGTCAGCAGATCCTCTTTGTTCCGAAAGTAGAGGTAGACCGTTCCATCCGCGACTCCCGCCGTCCGCGCCACGTCCGACACTTTGGCGTTGAAGTAGCCCGCCCCGGCAAAGACTTTCGCTGCCGCCCGCAGAATCGTCTCCCGCCGGTCTGACTTTCCTCGGTCCTCTCCCCCTTCATTCGGTCCATCTATCCTCTTTGCCTTCGCGTCCATACTCTGCCCCCTGCCGCCTCTTCTCTGTGGAGAGAGTGAATGAGCGCTCATTCACTTCAAGTGGATGGGATTGTACTGGAAAGGAGAGGGGTTCGTCCAGAGGGAGGCCGGAGTTGAGAAAGAGGGGAGGGAGGGCTAGACTGCACGGTATGGCAAACACGGAAAAGCAAAAAAGGCGGATCGGAGTGGTGACGGGGGGAGGAGACTGTCCGGGATTGAACGCGGCGATTCGGGCAGTGGTCTTGGGCGGGATCAACCGGAGCTGGGAGGTTTTGGGGATCGAGCGGGGATTCGAAGGGTTGTTGGCCCCGGAAGGGGTCGCGCCGATGCCCCGCGAGCGGGTGCGGGGGATCATCCAGACAGGAGGGACGATTCTGGGGACGACCAACCGGGGAAATCCCTTCCATCTGCGGCGAGAGCGGGACGGAAAGGTTGAGTTTGTCGACGGCTCGGTGGAAGTGGTGGCCCAGGTGCACCGGTTGGGATTGGAGGGATTGGTGGTGATCGGCGGCGATGGAACGCTGACGATTGCCAGTCAGTTGGCCCGGCAGGGCGTCCCGGTGATCGGCGTTCCGAAGACGATCGACAATGATTTGATGGCGACCGAGGTGACATTTGGCTTTCATACGGCGCTGGTCACTGCGACCGAGGCGATCGACAAACTGCATGCCACGGCAGAGTCGCACGAGCGGGTCATGATCGTCGAGGTGATGGGGCGCTATTCGGGATGGATCGGGCTCTATGCCGGATTGGCCGGTGGTGCCGATGTGATTCTTCTGCCCGAGATTCCCTTTCAGCAAGAGGCGATCGTCCAGAAATTGCGCGAGCGGTGGGAGCGGAAGCGGCGGTTTGCAATCATCGTTGTCGCCGAGGGCGCGATGCCCGTCGGGGGAGGCCCGACGTTCAAGGCGAAGGAGGAGGGGCGAGAGCCGCGTCTCGGCGGCATTGCCGAGCAGCTTGCCGAGGACCTGCAGGAAGCGACCGGCTATGAGACACGCTCGCTGGTTCTCGGCCATCTGCAGCGAGGTGGGCCGCCAAGCCCGACCGATCGAATCCTGGCGACCCGCTTCGGGGCGGCCGCCGTGCGCGCAATCGAGCAGGGCGAGCGGAATGTCATGGTGGCCATCCAGGCCAACCGGATCGTCACGGTGCCGCTCGAAGAGGCGATCATTCACCGCAAGCAGGTGCCGCTCGATTCCGACGTCATTCTCAGCGCCAGGGAGATGGGGATCGCCTTTGGCGACGAGCCCTCGTGTCGCTGAGCGCCGATGGCTTACCGGCCCGAAAAGCGGGGGCGCCGCTTCTCGTGGAAAGCACGCATCGCTTCGGCGACATCATCGGTTGTCAGGCATTGCATGATCGCGCTCAGTTCGGTGCGGAGATGGGTTTCGAGGGAGTGGTCGAAGGTGGACTCCAGTAACCGCTTGCTGAGGGTGAGGGCGATCGGGGGGCCAGCCGCCAGCCGTTCCGCATAGGTGGTGACCTCGGCCAGGAACGTCTCCGCAGGAAAGACCTGATGGACGAGCCCGATCTGACTGGCCTCCTCGGGGGAGATGTCCCGTGCAGTGAGGATCAGCTCGGTGGCTCTGGAGAGTCCGACCAGACGCGGCAGGAAATAGCTGACACCGGCGTCCGGGGAGAGGCCGATCCGGGCATAGCCCGCACTCATCGAGGCGCGGTCGCTCATCAATCGCAGATCGGCCGCCAGCGCGAGTCCGAAGCCGGCCCCGACGGCTGGGCCGTTGATGGCGGCGATCACCGGTTTATCGCACCCTGTCACCGAGAGTGCCCACCGACCGACCCAGTGGAGGTCGTCGAGGCGTTCTGCGCGCGATTGCTGCCGACGCTCGGTCATTCGTTGCAGGTTGGCCGGGTCGAGCTCCAACCCCGCACAGAATCCACGACCGGCTCCGGTCAAGACGACGGCCCGGACCTCCTCGTCCCGTGAGGCCTCGTTGAGTGCCAAGGGGATCTCTTCGGAGAGGACCAGGTTGACCGCATTCAGCTTCTCCGGGCGGTTGAGGGTGATCGTTCTGACGCCAGCCGGTGATGTTTCAATCTGCAGATGGTGGTAGTTGTTCATGGTCCTCTCCTGATGGCCAGTCGTGGGTTGACGGCACTGATGGATGGGGCGGCCTGCCGGGCAAGGGATCGGAATCGCCGGCATTAGCGACCGGTCGAGAGGCCCGCCAGATCCGTCTGATAAGATCGGCTCAGTCCGGCTCCCCGCCGATCTTCGTCGTACAGTGCCTGAATGACGCTGCTCCACGGTTTCTGTGAGCGGGGCATGCCCCCGCCGCTCAGCCAAAGGTTTGGCTCCGTCTGCCGATAGGTTGGGCCGACGGGCTCTTCTTCAATCCGCCACTCGCCCCCGACAGCTCTCCGCAAGGTCTCTCCGTAGAATGCGGTCAGCTCCTGGAAGAGGCGGGGGTCGGTCTGCGCCGTGGTATGGGTGGCGTGATGGAGGCGCAGGAACTGGTCGACCCGCCGAAGCCCGTCCGGAGTGGTCTGGAGTCGACCTGGGGCGATCCGTAACCGCTTCTCCAGTCGCTTGATCAGCTCGGGAATTTGTGAAACAAAGGCCCGCCCGTCGGGAATGAGGTCTTCGAGCATGTGACGGGGGCGGGTTGCCTCCTGGTATGCGGCGAGGGATGGATAGAGCACGCCATAGCCCGGAACCGCCGACCGTTGGACGCGGGTCGTGCGGTTGACGAGGCGCAACGGGTAGTAGATCTCGACGACCTGACCGCTGCGCAGGTGCGTCCGGGTGAACCGGTTGGGTTGTCGACTCAGGTTGCCTTCATCCTCATTTTCGATCAGCCGGCGGGCCTCCTCGAAAGAGATCCGCTGCGAAAGAATCGGGTCATTCCGGGTGGGGGACGATGCCTTTTGCGCAGCTGCCTCGGGCGTCATCAGCGCCAAGAGCAGGAGGAGTTTCCATCCTGGGAAGAGGCGCAGCGCTCGCCGCACTGCCGGATGGTCCACTGGCTTCTGTCTGCTCTTTCCTCGATCGATCGGCTCCACTCGCGCATTCCCCCTTCGCTCTTCCTGGAACGCCACCCGTGCCCTCACCGGGCGGGTGGCGCCGACAAATCGCTTGTCTTTTCTGGGCGGGCAAGTTAGAACTGAACGCCCGGATGGGAGTGTACTGAATTCCTGTCGATAAACAAAGGTACGCAGTCGTGGAGGATCGAGGCATCTCCGGAGACAACCGTCTTCCGGAAGCGATTCTCTTCTTCCTGGATTTGCTTCGGGCCGGACTTGCTGCTGGTGTTGGAGGGAAAGAGATCCCTCTTGCCGGGAAGCCCGAAGAAGATCCACTTTGCATCGAGGGCAGGGAAGGAAGATGGACCGGATCGTCGAATGTGTGCCCAATTTCAGTGAGGGGCGGGACGCGGAGAAGGTGCGGCGGATCGTCTCGACGATTGCGTCCGTTCCCGGGGTCGTCGTCCTCGACCACGGGATGGACGCAGACCATCACCGGTCCGTCGTCACCTATGCCGGTGAGCCGAGCGCAGTCATCGAAGCGGCGCGAAGAGCGGCCGAGGTAGCCGTCTCGACGATCGATCTGACCCGCCACCAGGGAGCCCATCCGCGGATCGGCGCGCTCGATGTCCTCCCGTTCATTCCGCTGCGGGGCGTGACGATGGCCGAATGTGTCGCCCTCGCCAAGCAGGCCGGAGAGCTGATTGCCCGCCAGTTGAACGTTCCCGTCTATCTCTATGAGGAAGCGGCGACGCGGCCTGACCGCGCCGATCTGGCCAATGTGCGACGGGGAGAGTTCGAGGGATTGCGGACGGCCATCGAGAGCGATCCCACGCGGCAGCCCGATTTTGGCCCGCCCCGCCTCCACCCGACGGCTGGGGCCGTCGCCGTCGGAGCCCGGTCGCTGCTGATCGCTTACAACATCAACCTCGCGACCGATGACCTGCTGGTGGCGAAGAAGATTGCCCGGGCGATTCGTGGCCGGGATGGGGGCCTGCGGTATGTCAAGGCGCTTGGCTTGCCGCTGGAGAAGCGTCGCCAAGTCCAGGTCTCGATCAATCTGGTGCGGTATCAAGCGACGCCGCTCCATCGCGTCTTTGAGATGGTGCGGCGGGAGGCAGAGCGGTACGGTGTGGCGATCGCCGGGAGCGAGATCATCGGGCTTCTCCCGCGGGCCGCGCTCGAAGCGAGTGCCGAGTACTACCTGCAGATCGAGAACTTTTCCTCCGAATCGATTCTGGAAGAGCGGTTGCATGCTGCCCTCGCGGCCAAAGAGGGGCCGGTGATTCTGCGGGCGAATGAGGCGTCGCAGGGCGTGACGACAGACCCGACGGCCTTTTCACTCGACGAGTTTGCCGGAGAGGTCGCCTCGGATCTTCCGCTGGTTGGCGCAGGAGGCGTCGTCGCCTACGTCGGAGCCCTTGCCGCTGCGCTCGGTGCTTTTGTCTGCCGGTCCTTGCCAATGGCTTTCCGTGGAACCGTAGAGCAGCCAGATCAGGCCTCTCCCCGGATCGACGAGGATCTCGCACGCGTGCTGGGGCAGTTGACGGAGCTGAGCGGCGAGCTTCGGATCACGGTCGGAGAGGAGGCGGAGGCCAGAGCTGCTTGGCTTGCCTCGCGGGATCGTCCGGCAGCGGAGGAGGCCGACCGGTTGGCACGGCTGACCGCCACGGAAGCGGCGACACGTCGCGCCAGGGCTGTCTCTTTGCGTGTCGTCACCGCGTCGCACGAGGTACTCGAGCTGCTCCTCGAGCTGGCCGAGCGACAAGTTCCCGTCGCCTTCGCCGATCTGGTGGCCGGAGCGCAATTGGCGGCGGCCGCGACGCGCGGGGCGGCCTGTCTGGCCCTCGCCCAGCTCCCCTCGCGTTCCGATGAGGAGCTGTCAGGTGCCGAGGAGGGGCAGCCGGAGGAGCTGCGTGAACTGCTGCTCCGCAGCCGCGAAATCCTCGAGCGGATTGAGCAGCGGTTCTTTGCGGCCCATTCGCTCGCGATTGGAGCGGAGGATCCGCCGCCTGCTGCTTCTGTCTCTGACGTGTGACGCTGGCCGAGGGGGAGCCTCCACCCTTTTCAAGGCTGTCGTTCTCAGTTGATCCAGATCGACCAAGGTCATCGGGTGGGCACGAGTGACCTCACCTTGTAAGAATGCCCGGATTGCCCGTTCCGGTGCTCCGCTTTTTTGTTTGGTTCTCACAGAGTCACGGAGAGTGGGAGAGGGGTTCGTCTTTGGCCCTCAACCTTTCGGTCGTGGACGATTCGATGGAAGGAAGTCATGTCATGCGGAATGGGTATCAACGGAAAGCCGTCTGGGGATTGGTGCTGATCCTGCTGCTTGTCGGTGGGATCTTCCCGGTGGGAGAGGCGTGGATCGGCGCCCGTTGGCAGGTGCAAGGACCCGGATTGGTGGAGGCGGCCTCGCGCCCTCCCGTTCGCGGTCGTCGTGGGATGGTGGCGTCGGTCAGTGAGATCGCCTCGCAAGTGGGGGTCGACATCCTCAAACGGGGCGGCAATGCCGTCGACGCTGCCGTCGCCGTTGGGCTCGCCTTGGCCGTTGTCTGGCCCTCTGCCGGGAACCTCGGCGGCGGAGGTTTCATGATGGTGCGGCTTGCCGATGGACGTGCGACCGCCATCGACTATCGCGAAATGGCTCCGGCCGCAGCACACCGCAATGTCTATCTCGATGCGGCCGGGAACTATATCGCCGAATCGTCCCAGTACGGCCATCGGGCAGCGGGCGTGCCGGGGACGGTCGCCGGACTCGCCCTGGCGCTTGAGAAGTATGGCACGCTGCCCTGGGCAACGGTCGTCGAACCGGCGCGACGGTTGGCGGCGAATGGATTCCCCGTCTGGTACCAGTTGGAGCGCAGCCTCAAGGGATCGAGCGAGCAGCTCTCCCGTTACCCGGAGACGAAGCGCATCTTCCTCCGCAATGGAACCCCCTACCAGGCTGGCGAGGTCTTTCGTCAACCAGAACTCGCTCAGGTGCTGGCGCGCCTCAAACGCGAAGGACCTCGCGAGTTCTACGAGGGGCGCACGGCCCGTCTGATCGAGGCGAGTATGCGGCGGGCCGCCGGAGCCGGACCCGTCTGGATGACCGTCGCCGACCTCAAGAACTACCGCGCCCTCGAGCGCCAGCCGCTGCGCGGAACCTACCGCGGCCACGAGATCTTGACGATGCCCCCACCCTCCTCCGGTGGCGTCGCCATGCTCCAGATGCTCCAGATGCTTGAACGCTACGACCTGCGGTCGATGGGGGCGGGATCGTCGCAGCTCCTCCACCTGCAGGTCGAAGCCATGCGACGGGCCTTTGCCGATCGTGCCCACTACCTGGGAGATCCAGACTTTGTCGAGGTCCCGGTAGCCGGTCTGACTTCGCGTGCCTATGCCGATCGGCTGGCGGCGACGATCGACCCTGCCCGGGCATCGAGTTCCGACACGATCGGGCACGGTCAGCCGACTGCTCCCGAGTCGGAGGAGACGACCCACTTTACGGTTGTCGACGCCACCGGCAATGTCGTCTCGAATACGTACACCCTCAACGACAGCTATGGCAACAAGGTGACGGTCGAGGGGACCGGCATTCTGCTCAACAACGAGATGGACGACTTTGCCCCCAAACCAGGCTCGCCCAACTTTTACGGACTGATCCAGGGCGAGGCCAACGCCGTGGCGGCGCGGAAGCGCCCGCTCTCCTCGATGACGCCGACCATTGTTTTGCGCAATGGCTCCCTCTGGTTTGCCGTCGGAAGTCCGGGCGGACCGACGATCATCAACACCGTGACCCAGATTCTGATCAACATCATCGATTACGGGATGAACATCCAGCAGGCGATCGACTGGCCCCGGATTCATCACCAGTGGAAGCCGGACGAGATCCGGCACGAGCCCTTCGGGGTCAACCCGGATGTTCGGGCCAAGCTCGAAGCCATGGGCCATCGCTTTGCGCAGACGCCACGCCAGATGGGCGATGCCGAGGGAATCATGATCGAGGAGAAGACGGGGATTCGACTGGGTGGCAGTGATCCGCGGCTCGATGGGCGATCGGTTGGGTATTGACTGCTCTCACGGCCCTGATGGGGGTTCGTAGATCTCTGTGTGGAGAAAAGGGAAGAGGGCGAAGGTGACGGCTGGTTGATAGAGGTCACGACGCGAGATCTGGCCCGCCGAGAGGATCCCGACCGCCCCCTCCTTCCGCTTGGAGTCCAGGCGTCCAAAGAAGAGGTCGTCCGCGCACCCGAGTTCCATTCCTCCGCGCACGAGGGCGGCGACAGGGGGAGGCAGCAGGAATCGTCCGCTCTGCCCACGACCGATTCGCCCCGCACGGTCCGTCACGAGAACCCAGGCGTAGGCCCACATGCCTTCGTCGCTGTCGAGCACGCCTCCCTCGATGCCGACGCCGAAGCGGGCCTCGGTTCGTGAGTCGAGTGCCTGGCAGGCACGCTCCAAGGCGCCCCTCCGCATCTCCTCGTCGGACATCGGCTGGGCCGCGACGCCAGAGGTCGTCTCCTGCCCGATGATCGCCGCATCTGGCCAGAAGAGCGAGACTGCGGCCGCGACCGAGGCGATCTTGACTGGGTTGGTGGAGCCGACCACCACGAGAAGAGAGTCCTGTTTCATCACTTGATTCCTCATTCCCATGGATACCCCATCTCTTCGCAAAAGAGAACGGCACCGGGAGAGGCTGGAAAGAGAAACATCGTCAAGGGAGGGCATCTGTGCCAAAAACGATGGGGCCGAAAGAGATGGTCGGCGAGATCTTCGAGCGGACGCTGACGGCCATCGACGTCGCGACGACGGTTCGGCAGGCGGTCTCGCGCGACGGAGATCGGCTGCGAGTCGTCGAGGAGGAGGTCGATCTGGTGGCCTTCCCACGGGTCGTCGTCATCGCCATCGGCAAGGCCTCGGTCGCCATGGCCGAGGCCTTGGAAGAGATCCTTGGCGACAGGCTGACCGATGGATTGGTGGTCACCAACGCGCCCCCTTCTGCGGAGCGACTCCGACTTCCGCTCTTCTTGGGCGGCCATCCGGTTCCCAATGAGGGGAGCCTCTTCGCGGCGACCCGGGCGCTCGAGCTGCTTCAGCTGGTGGACAGCCCGGAGACCCTCCTCCTTTTTCTTATTTCGGGGGGAGGCTCGGCGATCTTTGAGCGGCCGATCGATCCGTCGATCGACCTCGCCGACTTGCAGGAGGTCAACCGCATTCTTGTGCAGTGTGGAGCGGTCATCGGAGAGATGAACGTCGTCCGTCGGAGCCTCTCGGCCGTCAAGGGGGGGCGTCTAGCCTCGGCTGCGCCCCAGTCACGGCAGATCTCCCTCTACCTCTCCGACGTCAATGATGATGATCTGGCGACCGTCGCCTCCGGCCCGACTCTTCCTGACCCAGCCTCACCCGAGGCTCTGGCGGAGATCCTCGACCGGTACGATCTGCTGACCCGCTTTCCGCCGTCGGTCACTGCATGGCTGCGTCAGGGAGAGGCCCGACAGGCAAGCGGTGGCTGGTCGGGGGAGAGCTCGGGACCCTCCCGCACGCACCACCTGCTGCTCGACAACCGCCGCGCGTTGGCTGTCGCCCGGCAGATTGCGGCGAGGGACTTTGGGCTCACCGTCGACTTGGCGGAAGATCTGGTCGAGGAAGAGGTCCAGCTCTTGGCCGATCACCATCTCGATCGCCTCCTGGTCCTTGCCCAGCAGCATCCCGAGGCGGCGGTCTGCCTCCTCTCCGGTGGAGAAGCGATCTGCCCCGTGCGTGGATCCGGATTGGGTGGACGGAACCAAGAGTTTGTTCTCCGGCTGGCCCTGGCAATGGAGCGTCGGAATCTGAACGGAGTGGCGGTCCTCAGTGGTGGGGCAGCTGGCATTGATGGCAACCGCCCCGCCGCGGGCGCGGTGGCCGACGACCATTCTTTGCCACGTGCGCGACAGATGGGCCTCCACCCCGAGCAATCTCTGGCGGCGAGCGACGCCTACTCCCTCTTTTCCGCTCTGGGAGACGCGATCATGACCGGTCCCACCGGGAACAATGTTCGAGATCTGCGCATCCTGCTCATCGAACCCGCTGTTTCTTCGGACGCGCATGGCTGAGGGGGCACTCCCGCCCTCTTCGCCCCCGAGTCCTTCCCGAGAGGAGCCTTCAACGTGATGGATGACGACCTGCGGCAAGCTTCGGCAGATTCTCCTTCTGCTTCTCCCGCTTTGGCGGATCCCTATCAGCTGCCTCCCGAGGAGGTCACCGCCCCTCCGGTGACGCTCTGGAGTTCCCTGCAGCGGATTGGGCCAGGGATGATCCTGGCCGCGTCGATTGTCGGGTCTGGGGAACTGATCGCGACGACGACGCTCGGGGCCCAAGTCGGCTATACCGCCCTCTGGGTGATCCTGCTCAGCTGTCTCCTCAAGCCAGTCATTCAGTCCGAGATGGGGCGGTATGTGATCGCCACAGGAGAGACGGGGCTGGCCGCCTTCAATCGTGTCCCCGGTCCACGCTGGAAGGTCAACTGGGTCGTCTGGGCTTGGGCGCTGATGACGCTGCTGACCCTGCTTCAGGTTGGGGCCATGTTTGGCGGAGTTTCGCAGGTCATGCATCTCCTTCTTCCGTCCATCCCCATCCCGGTCTGGGTCTTCCTCTTCTGGGGGCTGACCTTGGCGATTCTGCTCGGAGGGGGCTATGAGCGGGTCGAACGACTCGCCATGGTCAAAGTGGGACTCTTCACAATGCTGACGCTGATGGCTGCGCTCGTTCTGTTGCGGATGCCAGACCATTTTCAGTGGCACTCGGTGGTTGAAGGACTGCAATTCAAGATGCCGGGAGCCGGCTTCTCGACGGCCGTCGCCGTCTTCGGGATCACCGGCGTCGGCGCCAGTGAACTGTTGATGTATCCCTACTGGTGTGTCGAGAAGGGCTATGCCCGTTTTACGGGGCGTCGGGACGACTCGAGCGCTTGGCTCGCCCGTGCCCAGGGCTGGTCCCGCGTCATGCGGCTCGATATCTTGGCCTCGATGATCATCTACACTGTCGCGACCATTGCCTTCTACCTGCTCGGGGCTGGCATTCTCCACAGCATGGGCAAGGTCCCCGCGGCGAATGACCTCATCCCCGTCCTCTCGAATATCTACACACAAACCCTCGGTGAATGGTCCCTCCCGCTCTTCTATCTGGGAGCGATCTTCACCCTCTACGGAACCATCTTTGCCGCCACCGCGTCCAACTCCCGTGTCTTTGCCGATATGGCCTGCTTGATGGGGTTTTTCCGGGCGGACGATTATCGCCAGCGGGTGCGCTATCGCAATGGGTTTATCGTCGCCATTACCGCCATACCGGTCCTCTTCTACCTGGTGGTCAAGTCCCCTGTTCAGATGGTCGTCGCCGGTGGGGTCGCACAAGCGTTGATGTTGCCCATCATCGGGATCGGCACCCTCTATCTTCGCCATCGCCACCTCCCACGGGAGATGGCTCCCCCCCATCAGGTGACCGTGGCTCTCTGGGTGGCGACGGCAGTGATCTGCTGCATGATGGGCTACTATGTCTTTGAGCAGATTCGAACCTTTTGAAAGGCTGACATTCGCGAAGCAAAGGGAGGACTGGCAATGGAGAAGAGTGGTTCCGTGGAGAATCGGGTTCCGTCCGCGCCGGAGACCCCGCTGGTGGGAGCTGAGGCAGGGTTTCGCATGCCCAGTTTCCGGCTCGATGGCCGAGTGGCGGTCGTGACGGGCGGTGGGCGGGGCCTTGGGCTGGGAATGGCACTGGCGCTGGCCCACGCAGGGGCCGACCTCGTCCTTGCTTCACGGACGGAAGCGGAACTCGAAACGGCGGCTGCCTCGATTCGTACCCTCGGGCGACAAGTCCTTGCTCTCCCCACCGATGTCGGGCAGGTCGCCGACGTGCGTCGCATGATCGACGCGGCCTCCCAGCACTTTGGCGGGTTCGATATCCTCGTCAACGCTGCTGGCATCAACCTGCGTCGTCCCGTCGACACCTTTACCGAGGAGGACTGGGAACGGTTGATGGCCGTCAATCTCAAAGGCGCCTTCTTCGCCGCGCAGGCGGCCCGACCGATTATGCGGGCGCGTGGGGGCGGAAAGATCATCAATGTCGGATCGATCGCGTTCGAGATTGTCGTTCCCAACATCGCCCTCTACACCATCACCAAGGGGGGCATGCGCCAGATGACGCGGGCCCTCGCCCTGGAGTATGCCCCTGATCGCATCTGTGTTAACGCGATCGCACCCGGTCGCTTCTGGACCCGCATGACCGCCGGCTTCTTCTCCGTCCCGGAACTCTATGACAGTGCCGTTCAAGTCATCCCGATGAAGCGTCCCGGCACCGCTTCCGACCTGGCCGGGGCAACGGTGCTGCTCGCTACCGAAGCCTCGGACTACATTACCGGCCAGACCCTCTTTGTCGATGGAGGCTGGCTCGTCAACAGCGGTGTCAAGGCGTAAGGTGCTCAAGTGTGGAAACGGAGGGATGATTGACATTTGAAGGTCCTGCTCATACACTCCGTCCAGATTTTCCCTGGACGTCTCTCGTACCGTGCCGGGGAAATTTCCAGCGGGACTGATCTAAGAGACTCAAGAAAGTCGAGACCAGGCGATCGACCTCGATCCGCTTGGTGAGCCTGGGGAGCCTACTGGTGATCGTCAGATCGGTTCTTGACTGAATGGTGTTGGGCTCGGGCACAGACGACTGAATGGCCAACAGCGGGATAGAAACTGGCTTCGAGGTCGCGAATCAGGTCGCTTCATTCCTCCCGATCGGTCTTGCCAGCCGATCTTCCTTTTGGCCTCTTCCCATTTTTTTTCGGTTGGTGAGGGGATAGGAACGGTCGGGCAGCGCTGGACAGCGGTAGTAGTCCCTGTCTTGGCCCAGGCGAGCAGTTCCCAAGGACGACGGACAAACGTTGCGAGCACGGGAGGGTGATGAGACAAGAGCAGGAGAGTCAGATGCCAAGTTCAATGGTTCCCATTGACCGGTCCGGGATCACTGAGCTGGTTGTCCAGCGGATCAAGGAGCTGCTGACCAAAGGCGAACTCAAGGCGGGCAGCCGTCTTCCACCCGAGCGGGAGCTTGCCGAGCGGTTCCACATCAGCCGACCATCCTTACGGACTGCGCTCAAGGCCCTCTCCGTCATGGGCATCATCCGTGCCAAGCCAGGATCTGGTACCTATATCGCCGAATCCCTGCCAGAGATCTTCACCGCACCGATGCAGTTTCTGACGTTGATCAATCAGACCAGCGCCGAAGAACTCTTCGAGGCGCGGCAGATCATCGAGGCGGGGCTTGCCGGCTTGGCCGCCGAACGGGCGACTCCCGACGATCTGCGACGCTTGGCCGAGGAGATCGAGGGAATGCGCCGCAGCATGGACAATCCGGAGGTCTTCTTCTCCCACGACATCCGCTTCCACAAGGCGATGGCCGACGCCGCCAACAATCCCTTGATGAGCCGGGTCATGGACACGATTGCCGACCTGCTCTATCAATTTCGGCGGGAGTCTGCTTCGCATCGGGGCCATTTCGAGGGAGCGATCCGTGGACACGAGCGAATTCTGCAGGCCATTTCGCACCGGGATCCGGTGGCGGCGAAAGAGATGCTCTCGCGCCATCTTCGCGATGCCCTCGAAGGGCTAGCCGAGGTGCGACAGGGCAACGGCTCTCTCGAAGCGGCACCGGCCGTACCGGTACGCTCCCTTCCGTCTGAGCCAAGGCGGAGGCAGGTCACCCCTCTCCCGATGCCGGCGTCACCCCGGAGAGTCGGGGGGAATGGGCGTCGTCGTCCTCGTTCCTGAAGCGGGAGCTCACGGCTTGGCGTCCATCCAGTTCTCCCCCACTCCGAGATCGACGACCAGGGGGACGTCGAGTCGGGCGACCTGCTCCATGGTCTCCTTCACCAGCTGGCTGGTCCGGGCAATCTCCTCCCGGGGAACCTCGAAGACCAGTTCATCGTGAATTTGCAGGATCATTCGGGCCTGCAGCCTCTCCCGCCGAAGCACCTCGTCCACTTGTCGCATAGCCAGTTTGACCAGATCGGAAGCGGATCCCTGCATCGGCAAATTGATGGCTTCGCGTTCAGCGCCGGCGCGGGGCGCACCTTTTCCACGAAGCTCGGGAAGTCTTCTCCGCCGACCGAAGAGGGAGCGAACCGTACAGTCGGCTTCGCGAGCGCGGTCTGGCAGTTCGTCCATGTACCGTTTGACTCCGGCGTAGGTGCGATAGTAGTCCTCGATGACCCGTTTGGCCTCGGCGCGGGAGATGCCGACCCGTTGCGCGAGTCCGTAGGGGCCGATGACGTAGGCGATCCCGAAGTTGACGATCTTGGCGACGCGGCGTTTCTCGCGCAGCTCCTCCGGCGTGCGCGCGCCTAAGACGGCCCGGGCCGTCCGTTCGTGGATGTCCTCTCCGTGCCGGAAGGCGTCGAGCATGACTGGATCCTGGGAGATGTGGGCGAGCAATCGCAGCTCGATCTGCGAATAGTCGGCGGAGAGGAGGAGACACCCTTCTGCGGGAAGGAATGCGCGTCGAATCCTCCGTCCCATCTCGGTGCGGATAGGGATATTCTGCAGATTCGGGTCACTGGAGGAGAGCCGCCCAGTTGCCGTCACCGTCTGGTTGAGGGTGGTGTGAATGCGCCCGTCCGCTGGATCGATCAGCGCCGGCAGGGCATCGACATAGGTTCCTTTGAGCTTGGCGCACTCCCGATGCTCGATAATGAGCTGGGGGAGGCGGTAGCGCACCGCCAGCTCCTCCAGCACATCCCGGCCGGTGGCGATCTTCCCGGTTGCCGTGCGGCGGGAGACTTCGAAGTGGAGCTCCTCGAAGATCTCTCCGAGCTGCGCCGGGGAGGCAATATTGAACTCCCGACCTGCTTCCCGGTAGATCTCCCGGGAGAGCCGCTCCAACTCCGCCTCCATCTCGACCGAGAGGGTCGCGAGGGCCTGGGGATCGATGCGGACGCCTGCCCGCTCCATTCGGTAGAGCAGGGGAACGATCGGCAGATCGATCTCCCGGTAGACGAACTCGAGGGTCTGCTGCTGGTACGGAAACTCGATCCGGTCGTCAGCCAACTGCTTGAAGAGGATCCGGGCTACTTGCCCAAGCCGATCGACCTCCGCCGCCGCAGCCGGCGCGGGGGGCAGCATCGGCTCTGCCTCCTCCAGGTACTGGCGAGTCAGGCTCTGCGGATCATATCGTCCCGCGTCCGTGTGGAGCAGATAGCCGGCGAGAAGCACATCCTCTTCCACTCCCTGCAGCTCGATTCCAAGAGGCTCGAGCAGATGGAGTGCCCGTTTCCAGTCGTGCGTCACCTTGCGCGGCCGGGATCCTCCGAGGAGGGTCGCCAGGGCCCGCAGTGCCTGCGGGCGATCCGGGCATTCATCGATGGCCCAGTACTCCGCGCGTCCTGGAGCGATCGTTACCGCCACCCCCATCAGCTCCCCCTGCGGATTGGTATGGAGTCGAAAGGTCAGCTCTTCGGCTTCAACCAGCTGCTCGGCCGCCCGCTCCATCTCCTCCCCTGTGGTTCGGACGGTATAGTCTGTGCTTGCCCGTTCCAGCGTCGCGCTTTGCGCTGACGGGCTGGGGGTGGCTGTGGGGGTGGCTTGGTTTGCTGAGGCGAACTCCTTGGTCAACTGGGCAAATTCGAGTTCCGCGAAGAGGGCGTGGGCACGCGCGGAATCCGGCTCCTCGACCTGGAGCGCGTCGAGATCGAGCGTCACCGGCACGCTCAGATCGATCCGGGCCAGTTCCCGGCAGAGCCGGATGTAGTCCGCATTCTTCTCGAGCGACTCCCGGTAGGCTTTGCGTTTGACCGATTCCCATCCAGCCAGGGCGTGTTCGAGGTCTCCAAACTGCTCGAGCAGCAGGATGGCCCCCTTCTCTCCAATCCCCCAGCCGCCGCCAAACCCATCGACGGCATCCCCCTTCAGGCCGAGCCAGTCGACAATCTGGGAGGGGCGAACGCCAAACTTGGCCAGGACCCCAGCTTCATCGAGAAAGACCTCTCGCGTCTCCCGTTCCGCCCGCTCGACCCGCAGGAGCGAGACCCAGGGATCGTCGACGAGTTGGCTGAGGTCTTTGTCCTGG
>JBMUAP010000007.1:0-18981 GCA_049454155.1 Blastocatellia bacterium | reverse complement strand
TCCCCTTCGTCTTCCTCACCGGCTGGACGCTTTCGATCCCGGTGCTCGTGCTGGCGATGATCGGCTTTGGCTACTTCAAAGGGTTCTATGACGCCAATATCTGGGCGTCCCTCCACGACGTGGTGCGTCCCGAACGACGGGCGACCGCCGTGGGACTGATGAACGCGATCGGCTGGTTCGGTGGGGGGCTGGCCCCGGTCGCCATTGCTGCCGCCTCACAACGCTATGGCATGAGCGCCTGCCTCAGCGCCAACTCCCTCGTCTATCTCCTCGTCGGCTCGATCCTCGTCCTGGGAATCCTCCGTTATATGCGCTCTCCCAAGAGCGGCTGGAGAAGCTCCCCCGCTTGAGGCACGCCCTGTCACATCGAATCGAAAATTCGGGGAGAAGATCAGAAACTGGAATGATTGAAGATGGGCACAACAGGATTCGAACCTGTGACTTCTGCCGTGTGAAGACAGCACTCTACCGCTGAGTTATGCGCCCGCAGTCCACCTGATTCAACGAGACGGAGTCTAGCAAACACACACGAGGGCGTCAATCTCTCTCCCTCGCCATCGAGTTCCCAGGCTCAGAGAAGACGGTCAACCACGTGGGGGGCCAGTACCACAGGGGAGGACGGCAACGCCCGTTGCAACCTGGAACTGAGCTCCAATCCTGTCTGCACCTCCTCTTCTGGCAGACCACGATGGAGGAGGAGCTGGCCATCCCACCCCCCCGTCGCGAGGAGTGCTCCATCCGTGGAGAAGGCGAGTCCCCACACTTGATTGCGATGGTCACGCAGGGTGAGAAGCGATCGACCCGAGCGGGCATCCCAGATCCGGACGGTGTTGTCGTTACTGGCCGTCGTGACACGCGTTCCGTCCGGGGAGAAGCTCGCCACAAAGACCTCGTTAAAGTGGCCCTTGAGGTGGAGCGTTCGTTCGCCCGACGCCAGATTCCAGACCGACGCTGTCCAATCGCCGCTTCCACTCAGCAGAGACCGTCCATCCCGTGCATACTGGAGAGACCAGACCCACCCTCGATGGGCGTCGATCTGTCGACGAAGAGACGGCGGCTCCGTTCCGTCTGGCAGGGACCAGAGGTAGATCTTGCCATCGGCGGATCCAGCCGCCAGTTCGCTCCCCTCCGGATGAAAGGTGACGGAATGCAGATCCTGGGCGGCCCCGGTCAGGCGATGCCTGAGTTGTCCATTCTGGGGATCCCACAACCGAACCGTCCGGTCATCGCTGGCCGAGGCCAACCAGCGCCCGTCCGGAGAGAAGGCGAGCCCGTGAATCTGTGCGGTGTGGCCTTTGAGAACCTCTTGTAACGTCCCAGTGGCGCTTTCCCACAGATAGACTTGGCGATCCTCTCCTGAGGCCGCCACCTGATCGCCCCTTGGGGAGAAGGTGACAGACAAGAGCCGCCCTGTTCCCGGTCTCCTCTCCCACAAGAGACGCCCGGAAGTCAGATCCCACAGACGAATTCTCCCGTCTTCCGACGCTGCCGCAATCCGACGTTGATCTCCGCTGATCGCCACATCAAAGATTGGTGTGGACTCATCTCCCAGTCGATCCGGCAAGACCATCTGCTCGACGTTCCAGACCTTGAGCGTGCGACGTTCTCTCCCTCCAATCGTTGCAAGAACCTGCTCGTCGAGGTCAGGGATCACACCGTAGATCTCTCCCTGGTAGCCCCGGATCGTACCGCGGAGGGCAAAGGAGTGGGCATCCCATATGCGGAGGGTCTGGTCGTGGCTGGCGGTAATCACCACCTCACGTCGCGGGAGCCACGATATTGTATTGATCCAGTCGGCGTGTGCGTCGATCTGCCGAAGCAGGCGTCCTGAGGGGAGCTCGAAGATCTCCATTTGGCCATTTTCCCGCCCGAGTACGAAGCGCGCGGGGTCAGGCAGGATCAGGCCGCTGATCACGCGACTCCCGCGAGCTGGTAGTCGCCAACGCTCCCGCATCGTCTTCGTGTCCCAGAGGAGGACCTCTCCCCCAGTCCCCCCCACCACCAGCCAACGCGATTCGGGATCGAGGCAGTAGAATGTGATCTGCGATGGATGTGGCAGCCTTCCCAACTGGCGCCCCGTCTCCCATTCCCAAATCCGGATCTCTTGTGGGCCAGCCTTGCTGATCGCCCGTTGCAGATTGCTGGAAAGCGAGACCGACACGGGCCCTCCCCTGGGTCCGGCTTGCCCAACCAAGACACCACCCCCCATCACCTGCCGGAATCTCCCCGATCGAACCCCCTCGAGTTGTTGAGGAAGCAGCAGGGGGGTCAGCGAATCTTTCTCGTCAGACGCCGCTCCGCGACGAGTCGCCAGGGGGGGGACAGGAACCTGCCTTCCAGTATTGAAATCCCATAGCCTCATCTCGTGCCTGTTCGTCACGCCAGCGAGCAGAGAAGGTGCCTTCGACTCGTCCACTTTGACCCACCCCAACCAAGTATGCAGGTGTTCCGGATCGATCTGCAGCCGACGCTCGACACTTCTCGTCAACAGATTGAGACGGACGGCCAACCACCCATAACTGCCTGGGTTGAGCTCTTCCGACGCTTCGGGCCGATCATAGCTGACGGCAGAAAGGAGGCTTTTCCCTGACGAAAAGGTGAGATTGCCAATCCGACCTGGAAAATCGAAGGTCAACCGCTCTCCGTGAACTCGTCGCCAGAGCAGCCCCCATTCAAATCCCCGCAGATCGACCTCCCCTCGCGCAGGGCTGGAAAGATCTTCCCGCAACCAACGATCCGCCGTACCGGTATCGCCCTCTCGCAACGCCTGGGCGGCTTGCTCCAATCGCTGTGGATAGCCCTCTCGCCAGGCTTGCCGAGCCGCCCTCCGTGCCTCGCGCCCCCGCCACCAACCGAGGCCCGTCAAGGTGCCCGCGAGCAACAGCGCGGTCAAGGCGGTTGCCGCCGCCAGCGCCTTGTACCGAACAAGCCATTTGCGTACTCGATACCCCCGGTTGCCTCTCCTCGCCTCCACTGGGTGGCCACCGAGATAGCGTAGAAGGTCCTTCTGTAAGTCCAGAACTGAACGATACCGATCGGCCGGATCCTTCCGCATGGCTCGGCGAATGATGCTGTCGAGATCTCCCCGCAACGGGCTCTGATCCCTTCGGGCCGCACGGCTCGGGAGAGGTGGGTCCTCATCGGTAATTGCCCGCAAGACAGACGCCAGGGTCTGCGGGGTCGATCCCAGGCGCAGCGGGTGTACCCCTGCGAGCAGTTCATAGAGCACGACTCCCAGGGAGTAGAGATCCGAAGACTCCGTCACCTCCTCCTCCCGCACCTGTTCGGGACTGGCATACTCGGGAGTCATCGCCTGCAACCCCGTCTGCGTCAGGCTGAGATTCTCCATCTGACCAGAAGAATCGAGAATCTTGGCGATTCCAAAATCGAGCAGGCGGATCTCTTCCCTCTCCCCATCTGTCCCATCCGTCACAAAGATGTTTCCCGGCTTCAAATCCCGATGCACAATCTGTTGACGATGCGCGTAGGCGACCGCGTGACAGACCTGCACGAAGAGCCGGATCCTCTGCTCGAGGGACAACCGATGCTGTTCTGCCCAGACCGTCAGGGGGGATCCCTCGACAAACTCCATGACGATGTATGGCCAACCCTCTGCGGTCGTTCCACCATCGAGCAGACGCGCAATGTGCGGATGCTGGAGCTTGGCGAGAATCTGACGCTCTTGTCGGAAGCGTCGCAGCACCTCCTCGCGATTGAACCCGGGCCAGACCAATTTGATCGCCACTTCGCTCTGGTATTCAGCGTCTGCGCGGCGGGCTCGATAGACGACTCCGGTTCCTCCCCGTCCGACCTGCTCGACCAACTCATAGGGCCCAATCCGTCGGCCAAGGTGAATCGGCTCTTGCAGCAGCGCCAGGAGAGAAGGCTCCTCGACGATGGGCTTCTCGATGAAATCGACGACCTGCGGAGTCAACTGGAGCAGCGCTGCCACTTCCTCCCGGATCTCTCTCTCGCCCTGGCAAAGGTCGTCGACGAGAGCGTCCCATTTCGTCGGGTCCTCTTCGATAACGCATTCGTAGATCTGCTTGATCCGCTCCGCCTTTGCGTTCTCCCTCTCCACGGTGTCCTCCTGACGGCTGACCTCCTGTCGCTTGCAATTCCAGCTGTCCTTTCCCCTTCCTCCACACACCAGACTCAACCGGGAAACATCGAAAACCAGTGGCAATTTCTTTTCTGGACGTGATATTTTATTGATGGATCTCTTTGAAAGGTCCGCCTTCAGTCTGCTCCTAGTAATGTTCGACCCCTTCTTTCTGATCGTTCCCAGGACATTCCACGGGTTGTCGTGAGGCATCTCCCCGGAAGAGAGGAACCATGACCAGGAAGGTACCAGTGTCGGCCGAGCTTCAGATCACTGACCTTTTAGTAGCCGCCCGTGGGGGCAATACCCGCGCGCGCGAGGACCTCATTCCCCTTGTTTACCGGGAGATGCACCGGTTGGCGCGACACTATCTGCGTAGTGAACGATCCGGTCATACTCTGCAACCAACGGCGCTGGTCAACGAGGTCTACCTTCGCCTCTTCAGTGGCACTCCACTGGACGTGGCGAGCCGCAGCCACTTCTACGCCATTGCCGCAACGCAGATGCGGCAGGTACTCATCGATCACGCACGGCGGAAACGGGCACAAAAGCGGAACAAGGAATGGGCGTCTGGGGAGCAGCAAGAGCTGCTGCCTTCTGTGCACCTCTCCCCGGAAGAGTTGCTGGCCCTCGATGAGGCTCTGACCCGCTTCAAAGGTCTCTACCCGAGAGCAGGGACTCTCGTCGAATTGCGCTATTTCGTTGGCTTGACTGAGGCCGAAACGGCTGAGCTACTTGAAATGTCCATCAGCACCTTGAAACGGGAATGGACCTTCGCCAAGACTTGGCTTCTTCGCGAATTGACGCGCTGATGGGGCGTCTTTCGGAATATGCTTTCCCCCTGCTGTGCGATGGCTCGTCTCTCATCACTCGACAGGATCTGGAAAGGAGAAGGACCCACGCGGGCCCGAGTTTGTCCTTGTTGACTCTTCTTCGGTTCTCGCAGAGCCCCGGAGATGGGCTCATCCCTGCTCATCCATTCCCGTTTTGCCACTGGTTGGCGAGGCCCCAAGCCCTGGTGCAACAGGGCTCTACCGTCCCAATCTCACCCTGATCAATCTCCATGACGCTATGGCTCCGTGAGAACGTCGGTTCGGGAGCGAACCTCTCCCGATTTCAATATCCCGAAGCTGGTTGGCCAACGCGCAGCGGGATCGACTGCTGGGAAGAGCGATCCTCCTGAGTCGATTCCTGGACAATGCGAACGCCGGCACTTGCCCCAATGCGAGTCGCCCCGGCGGCGATCATCTCCCTCGCCCCTGCGAGGTCCCGAACTCCCCCTGAGGCCTTGACGCCGAGCTGCTCGCCGACCGCTCGGCGCATCAGCTCGATGTCCGCGACGGTGGCCCCTCCCTGGCTGAACCCGGTCGAGGTCTTGACAAAATCAGCACCGGCTTCGCGCGCCAGATGGCAAGCAAGGATCTTCTCGTCATCACTGAGCAAGGCCGTCTCGAGGATCACCTTGACCAGGGCACAACCTTCGCGTGCCGTCTCAACCACGGCTTCGAGGTCCCGACGAACCGTCAGTTGATCTCCGGACTTGAGCGCTCCCACGTTGAGCACCATGTCGATCTCCGTCGCGCCATCAAAGATGGACCGGCGTGCCTCGTAGGCTTTGACATCCGGCAATGTCGCGCCCAGCGGGAACCCGATCACGGTGCAGACTTTGACGGAGGAGGCTCGCAAAAGCGACGCGCAGTGACGAACCCAGTAAGGGTTGACGCAGACAGAGGCGAACTGGTAGGTGAGGGCTTCCTGACAAAGAAGATCGATCTGGGAGCGGGTGGCATCGGGCCGCAGCAGCGTATGGTCGATGTAGGAGGCGATCTCACCGGCGGCAGCCGCAGATTCCCCCCAAGGGAGCCCGATCCGGGAAGCTCCGGCATTGAGGGCACAGGCCAGATCGTGAGGGCTGCAGGGCACCGGTGCGGCCGACAAGCGCCCGAGGATCGTCTCCGTGATCCGATCGATCAACCTCTCCAGATCGGTCGCCATCGTCCTGATCTCTCCTTCGACCTTTCTTGGCAGAGGTCCCTGCAGGAGCATCTTGACCGCGCATCCTGGCGGAAAACGTGGTCGCGTGGCCTAGCAACAACCTCGGCGGGGACGGGGCTCATCGAGTGGCTGACCGGCCGTATAGCCCCGACAGACCTGTCGCAAAATCCAGAGTCCTTGCCAACAGGCTCGCTGGAACTGCCGCCACGCCGTTCGTCGACCGCCCCTGGCTCCCTCTGCCTCTACCCAATGCGTGGACATCCCATCTCCCAATGTATCAAGAGTTCAGACCCCCAGCCCGTTTCTGCCGACAGGCTTGGCAAATGCCAAAGATCCGCAGGCTATGATGGGTTGGGTGAAAGCCATATGTCGCGGCAATCTCGTCCTGCTTCTTCTCGATCACTTCGCTGTAGAATTCGATCAACTCGCCACAATCGGTACAGATCAAGTGGTCGTGATGTTGATGATTGAATTGGTGTTCGTACCGACGCCGACCGTCTCCCAACCGTTCCTCACGCGCCAGACCGCACTCCCCCAGCAATTTGAGCGTTCGATAGACAGTCGTAAATCCAACCGTGGGATCTTTCGACTTGACCTGCTGGTAGAGATCTTCCGCACTGAGATGGCCCTCGGTCTGGAGAAAGACGCTGAGGATCAAATCGCGCTGGCCGGTCCTCTTGTATCCAGCCCGTCGCAAATGCTCAAAAAAGATTGCCCTCTCTTGTTCAAACTCTTCCATCGATGGTTCCGGCGGATGATGCAAGCCCCAGGGTTCCCTGCTTCGCAAGTCGTCGTGTCGGTCAAAGGTCAAATTGACACTTTGATACTAGCACCAAATCCCTCCTCAACCAAAGATGGAACGTCAGCGGCCAACGACAGCCAGCCCACTCGGGACACGCGAGGGGATGATCGGAGGTGATTCCAAGCTATCGAGAGCACGCAGAAAATCGACCAGATCGCGCCGCTGCGCTTCGGTGAGGTCCAGTTTGGCGACCTTCGAATCCTGGCTGATGACCTCGATTCCCCGGCCACGTCCCCCTCCGTCATTGTAGAATTCGACGACCTCCTCGAGGGTGCGAAAGAGACCGTTGTGCATGTACGGAGCGGTCTGGGAGACGTTGCGGAGGCCCGGGGTCTTGAACTGTCCGAACCCATCACGACGACGAATGACCGCGGCAAACCCTGGATCGGTATCGAGTGGAGCACCTTTCTCCAGGGAGACGGGAACTCCTGTCGAAGCCAAGACGCCATCATGAAAGTGAGGAGGAATATGGCAGACCGCGCATTGCCCCTGCCCAAAGAAGAGCACCATTCCGCGCAGTTGCCCGGTCGTCAGCGACTCGTCCCGACCACGGACGAATCGGTCAAACGAGGTATCCGTAATGTTCAACTTTCGCTCGAAAGCGGCGAGAGCGCGAGTGACATTGGGGAGAGAGATCTCGCTGGCGTCTTCCCGACCGTCGACGCCAAAGGCCGCCTTGAAGAGTTCACGGTACCTGGGAACGGCCCGCAACCGACGGAGCATCTCGGTAACGCTCCCTTGATGCATCTCATCTTCTGCAAAGATCGGGATGAGGGCCTGCTCTTCGAGAGAGCCGGCGCGACCATCCCAAAACTGGAGCGGGTTGAAGGCGACATTGTAGAGACTGGGGGTATTGCGAAGGAGTTCCTTCCCGGTTCCGGCTCGCTGCGGGCCAATTCCGCGCCCTCCTCGGCCAACTGCGCGAGAGAGACCGTCGGCCATCCCATAGGCTGGATGGTGGCACGAGGCGCACGACATTGTCTGATCACCCGAGAGAATCGGATCGAAGAAGAGCTGGTACCCAAGTTCGACCCGCGCCGCCTCTCCCCGATTGTGGATCGGTTCGACGGGGGAGGTGTACGGTTGAACGGCCTCCGCTTGAAGCACACCCCGCCCGATCCGGACCCAGGCCGCCCGATCCTCGGGGGAGGTCCGTTTGGCAATCTCGCCCCACTCCGCGGTTCCGAGCACTGACGCGCCCTCCGACCGCCCCTTCTCCCACCAGTACCATCCCCCTCCCCCAACGCCCAGGAGGACGATTCCCGACACCACCATTCGCCACCATCGAGCCACGCTCGATCCCCCGACGCGACCTCGATCGAAGATCCCTTCTGTCGACGACATCGATACACCTCTTTTCCGGGGGGCACGCCTATCAGGAGAGAAACGGACTTACTTGCCGCCACCAGAGCCAAGCGCTGGCGGGGCTCTCGGATGGCGGGGAAGATCTTTTGACCGGAAAGGGACGACTGACGTGCGGGGGCCGACTCGTCAACCTCTCCAATCTCCACCGCCTTTGAAGTATAAAAAATCGGCCTCAGCCAACGCAACCCACGCTCGACTCAGATCAACCGCGGAGGCGACCAGTCGTTCCACCGTGCGCCATCCCGAAATAGTTGCGCCACGCCAAGTCGAGCAGTGATCGATCGAGTGTCGGCGGAACTCCTTCGAACTGGCAGATGTCGAGGAACCGGTTGATCAGATCGCGGGGCTCGCAGGCCTTGCGAATCCGATGCTCTCGTTCGTACCGTGCGAGAAGTTCCTCCACCAGATCGGGGCTGTAGGTAATTCCGACCATATCGGCATACCGGGCAAAGATCTGGCGGTAGGTCGATTCTGAGGGAGGCTCGATGCGGACCCGGTATCCCATCCGTCGCAGAAACGCCTCGTCGACCAAGCGGTCCGGGTCCAGATTGGTGGAAAAGACGACCAATTGCTCAAAGGGGACGCTAATCTTCTTTCCCGTATGAAGCGTCAGAAAGTCGACCTTGCGTTCCAATGGCACGATCCATCGGTTGAGCAACTCCTCCGGTTCCACTCGCTGCCGGCCAAAATCGTCGATGACCAAGGTCCCACCATTGGCCTTGATCTGGAAAGGCGCCTCGTAGTAGCGGGAAGCCCGATTGTAGATCAGGTCTGTGCTCTCGAGGGACATCTCACCCCCGACAATGATCAGGGGTCTGGCAATCCGGACCCAGCGCCGATCGAAGGAGTCGAAGTCTTCCTCATCGAACGCCCGCTCGTGATTGTGAGCGTCATACGTGTTGATGACGTGCTCGTCAATGGCAATGGCGTAGGGAATCCAGATTGGGGTTTCGAGCGCGCGGTTGAGTCGCTCCGCGACCGAGGTCTTGCCCGTTCCGGGAACGCCGGAGATGAAGAGGCTGCGCCGGGAGTTGATGGCCAGTCCAAGTGTTTGAAGCAGGCTCTCTGGAAGTACGAGATCCGAGAAGGCACTCGCCACCTGCTCCGGCCCGATCGAATCCTGCGGATGAGCCTGCGAGCGAAGGAGCGCACTGTAGGATTGGAGCGAGACAGGGGCAGGGCCAACATACCCGGAGATCTCCATCACCCGCCGCAATCGCTCCCAGCCTCGATCCAGGAGCGCGTACCGGTTCATCCCCAACCCGACAGAGCCACGACTCTCCAGCAACTTCTCTTGGTAGAGGTGGTGGAGAAGTGGCTCGACCAATTGCGTCGGCAGGCACAGTCGATCGGCGACAAACCCTGTCGTCACCGTGCTCTCTGTCGCCGTGACCTTCAGAGCCAGATCGGCCAGAAATTGGAACGAGAGACCGGTCTCCTCGATCGACTCCGGGATCGGCGGCGAAAACTGCATGCCCCCACCAGTGGAAGAGTTAGAGAAGAAGAGATCGTCGCGCATTCCTGGCAACTCCTATCCGGTCCATCTCTGCCTCCATGCGCTTTTCCCGATCCGTTGTCATCAAGGGAAGTGCGTTTCCGGGAAGCAGATCAGGCACCCTCTCCGACGGGGGACGAAAAGGGCCCATCTGGCAGCGCGGGGGAGACCGCGAGAAAGGAATTGGCGTCGACGCCTTCTCCCCTCTGCGACTCCCCTCACTCGAGCCAAGAGCCAAGATCCTTACTGCTGCTGCTCGACCAACGCTTCTCTCTGCTGCTGAACTGCCGCAAGACGTCGGTAATCCTCCCCGACCTGGGCTGCCTCACGAAGGCGACCCGTCCGCTCATAGAGCTGAGCCAGCTGACTCATCGCGGGAAGAGAGCCGGGCTGCCCCCGAAGGGCGCTCTGGTACTGCTGGATCGCCTCTTCATACTTTCCTTGTTGGCTCAGAATGTAGCCAAGATTGAGATGCGCCCCCGACTCGCCAACGGCCAGGACGAAATGCTCACGCGCCTTTGAGTACTCACCTTTGCGTCCCAGGGCAAGACCGAGATTGTTGTGGAGGCGTCGATCTTGTGGGCTCCGCTTCAGCCCTTTGCGGTACCACTTGACCGCCGACTTGTCGTTCCCCGCCAGATAGTAGGAATAGCCCAAATTGTTGAGGTAGCGCGCATTGTTCCGATCGCGGTCGATCGCCTTGGCATACTCGGCCTGAGCGGACGCGTACTGCCGCTTCTGGTCATAGCAGATGCCGAGCAGGTTGTAGGTCTCGGCGTGATCCGGCTGGAGGACCGAGGCCGCGACCAGCTTCTCGAGGGCGGAGTCAACTCTCCCCTGCTCCTGAAGCTGAACTGCTTCGTCAAAGAGCTTCCGGGCAGCAGATTGGGCAACCGTTGCTGGGGAGGCATCAGCAGAGCCGGGCATGGTCAGATCCGGACTTCCCGTCCGTGTCCGCTGCATCGGAATCATCTTCATCTGCTCGATCTCGTCCTTGCTGGCCTTGCGGACTGCCAGCGGATCCTGCTTTCGCCGGAAGAGGCCAAAGACCAATCGGACAGGGGCCGACACGACCCGCTTGAAACCAGAGCGCTTGCGTGGGCTTTCGCTCTTTTCTGGATCTTCCTCGCCGCGAGTCTCGCTCCCAACCGCCTCTTCCTCAGGAGAGATCGCCTCCTCCAAAAGTCCCTCGACCAGCAAGCGCTCCGACCCCATCTGCCCCATCAGGAGGTAGCCGAGCACTTCGTGTCGGTACGGCGCCAAACCAGCGACCATCCCGACGATCAAAAGAATTGCTACGCTTCCCGCCACTACTGGACGCGAGATCTGCCGTTTGATTTGTGCGAAGGTCATGTCCGAATCACCTGTCCTCATTATTTTGAGTCATTCTTGAGTCATTATTTTTGAAGCCGGCGCGCGCTGCTCTGTCTCTTTCCCGTCGATCTAAGGTGCAGCGCTCGCCTCTCCTTCGATCTTCCGGTCCTTGGCGTCTGACTGACGCAAAGCCGGGGGGCGAAGATCGGATCGTATCAAAATCTGCGCGACCTTGTCCTCGTGAAGGAGAACCCAATCGCCGCTCAAGCGCGCCACGAGGGAGAGAGGCTCATCCCGGCGCAGAAGCAGCCATTGGATCCCGTATTGGTCCAATTTGGTTGCCCACTCTGGACTCACCCCCGCGACTTTTTGCATGTCGGCGAGAACGGTTCCTTGCCGATAAAAGTCGCTCCGGCCATCGACAAAGACGCGGTAGCGAGGATAGAGCCGATAGATCAAATAGCCGCCAAACTGGTCGTGCGCATAGCCCTTGTCTGGCAGAGACTCACGAAGGAGAACCGACGCCGCCTCCACCGGGAACCGTTCCGGGCTGAAGCGAGCAGAGAGAAGTTTGTCAGCCGCCCCAGCTCCGGCGACTCCCACCATGCCCGCCAGGACGATGACCAAGACGAAGGCTCCCGTCAACTGGCGATCGATGGTCAAAATCCCCCGGTACCAGCCGACCAACGCCTGAAGCAGTCGACGCCCCTTTCCCGCCGAGGCGACCCACTGCTTGACAACTTCGCGGATCGCCCACGTCGCCTGCTCCGCGATGATCGGTGTCAAGGTGACTGCGGCCAGGGTGACGTGACGTTGCGATTGCAAAGTCAAATGAAACCAGAGCAGATAGAGCCCCAGCTCGACCAGCCGCCCTCGCCGAAGCGCCAACATGACTGCCCCCGCGCCAGACAAGAGAAGGATCTCAATCAGCTTGCCATCGAGCGTGTGAAAGTCCGGAGATTGAAACTCCTGGATCGAACGGAGCAACTCCTCATCCCGCAGGTATCGCCAGAGATGGCGGTAGAGGCCACCCCCAAAAGGGGTGCCCAACGCCGCCACGGCAGACCCACCCGCCACCACGAGATAGGGGAGAATCCGGTGCCATTGGGCTTCTCCGCGCAGCCGCTGCTCGCCCCATTCTCCGATCGCATAGATCAAGAGGATCGGGAGCGTGATGACAAAGGCGCCGTGCAGATTGGCCCAGAGCAGAATCAGGACCGGGACGGCATAGATCCACCTCGTCCCACGCCGCCGGTAGCTCTCGACCAAGCCCAGCCAGATCACCATCAGCAGAATGGAGAAGAGGTGCGGTCGGGCCAGCCAATGCACGATCGAGCAGAGCGCGGCCAGAATGGTCAACCCGGTGGCGATCAAGGGATCCGCCCCCCACTGTCGCATCAAGGACTGCAGCCGTGCATAGGCGAGAAGGAGGAGGATCAATGCCCCGACAACTACCCCTCCCAGTCCCGTCACCTCGTGGAGCTTGGCCATTCCCAAGTCAGCCAACCACTCCCACGCAAACCAGGGGGCTCCCGGAAGGGTATGCGAAAAGGGATCTCCTCGCGGCACTCGGCCAGTCGCGGCGATCAGCTCTCCGGTCCGGATGTGCCACCCGGTATCGCTGTCAAGCAGGAACCGCCAAGCATCCATCCACAACAGGTAGAGGATCACCAATAACGACAGGCTTCCGAAGGAGGGCAACGCCCAGCGGGCGACCCCGCCCACCCGTCCCCCTCCCTTTGCGCCCCTCACGAAGCCCCCTGACGGACCATTCGCAGTTCATCGCCGACTTGCAGCCCATACCGCGCAATCGTTCCCGCCGGAAGCTCGATGACGCTGCTCGCTTGCCACCTTGGCCAAGTCACACGAAATGGGCGAAGGTGCTCAATCAGGCTGACAATGCAATAGTGACGATCCAGAAAGAGAACGTCGATCGGAAAGAACATCCACCAAGTATGCACGCTTTGGCAGGGGCGCAACCACAAGCCTTCTTCCGCTCCCAGCCGCCGACGAAACATCAACCCGCGCAGGCGCGTCGAAGCGGTGTTCGCCAGGGAGACCCGCTCGGCAACACACCGCCCACTCGCTCCTTGAATCAGTCTGCACTCCAAGAGACCAAGCCTTCCTGCCGACTACACATCCCAATCGTCATCCTGCTCCTTCATCCGACGACGGACGACGATGACACTGAGAAAGGCAGCCACCACCAGCAGAATTCCAATGATGATGTAATTGATCGTCAGGTCGGGGCGTTCCCCTGTCTGCAACAACATGGCAACCAACAAGCGCATACGAACTCTCCTTCTTCCGTATTCAACCGGCCAGCCCTAGGTGTCCCATCAGTCTCGGCTGTTCTTCGTTTCATTCTTGTCGTACATTTCCCTTGCGTCCTGTGGGGGCTTGTCTCAAGAGATCACTCTGCCGCGGCCCCGAGGAGGGCGGGGAGTTTGATCAGCGCCGGCCCAAGCAGAACGATCAGAAGCGCGGGAAAGATAAATAAGAGCAGCGGGAAAATCAACTTGATCGCTGCCTTCGCCACCATTTCCTCCGCCCGCTGACGGCGACGGGTTCGCATCGAGTCGGCGAAGACGCGCAGCGAATCGGCGATCGAAGTTCCAAAGCGGTCCGTCTGGACGAGCATGGCGACGAGGGCCTTGAGATCGGCCACTCCAGTCCGATCTCCCAAATTCCGCAGGGCCTCATCGCGTGGTCTCCCGGCACGGATCTCCCGATTGGTCACCTCGAGCTCCTGCGAGAGCGATGGCTCGACGAGCTGCATCTCTTGCCCAACCCGCACCAGCGCCGCGTTCAATCCTAACCCCGCCTCGACGCAGACGACCATCATGTCGAGCGCATCGGGCAAGGTGCGAGTAATCCGATTCTGCCGGTTGGCAATCAGCCTCGACACGGCGATCGAAGGGAGGAGCAGACCGAATCCAAAGGCTACCGCGACCAACCCCAGCAGTGATTGATCGAAGGGCAAGCCGAGGACGACCCGCCCCACAAAGATGGTCAGCGCCGGAAGGAGAAGAAACGCCGTCAGCGCGACTGCACGGTAGATCGTCACCGCGTTCTCCCCCCAGAATCCGGCTTGCATCAGCCGTCGTCGCAGGCGGCGGACATTGCGAGGCGAGGCCGGCAGCAGGCTGACCATCGGCTTGATCACCCGATCGATGACAACGGTCGAGACAGGCGGCCGCTCCGCTTCCGGAAGGAAATCGGAATTGATCTTCTTGAGTCGCGACTGTAACGGATCCGAGGGCCGCGCCCACATCCAGTAAGCGGCCAGCACCAGACTGCTCACCGCCAGACCTATCGCCCCGTACAAGACCAACCCCGCGACGTCCATGGTTCCTCTCTCCCTCCTGCCCTTCTTTCGTGTCCGTCCGCGGCCACACGTGTGCCGCTAGACCTCGATGCGGACGATCTTCTTGATCACCAGCCACCCAACGATCTGCATCCCAATCCCAACCCCGAGGATGGTATATCCACTCGGATGTTCGTAGAGTGGCTTCATATAGTTCGCATTGAAGAGGTTGATCCAGAAAAAGAGAAAGAAAGGGAGTGCGCTGACGATGTATCCCGAGAGGCGCGCCTGCGCGGACTTGACGCGCACCTCCCCCTGAATGCGAAACCGCTCCCGAATCGTATGGCTGATGTTGCGGAGAACCTCGGAGAGATTTCCACCAATCTCGCGCTGAATCAGGACCGCGGTCACACAGAGCTTGAGATCGAGCAAGGGAACCCGACTGACGAGGTTCTCCAGCGCCGCCTTGAGACTGAGCCCGAGGTTCTGCTCCTCATAGGTCTTTCCAAACTCCCGCGCGATCGGTTCCGGCATTTCGGTCGCCACCATCTGCAATGCCGAACTGAAGCTGTGACCTGCCTGCAGCGAGCGGACCATCATCTCGAGCGCGTCGGGCAGTTGCTCCAAAAAACGATCGAACCGCTTTCGGCGCCGCTGCAGGACAAAGAGCAACGGAGCGAACATGACGATCCCCGTGGTGATCAACATCGCAATCAGCGATCGTGAGAGAAGAAAGATGAGCACCCCAGCGAGAAATCCCCCGATCAGACTGAAGAGGATGAACCGGTAGACGGAGATCATCATCTCCGCTTGGCTCAGGATCGCCTGCAACTGCGTGAAGATCGAGAAGCGGATCAGCAGCCGGTGAAAGAACGGAACGGTGCTCAGCAGAATCTCTTCGCGCAAAATTTCAATTTCGCGCTGGCTGACTCCGCCTTGTACTTCAACGATCTTCTTGAGCTGCTCCTCGACCTGCCGACGGTAGGTATCTGTATCGCGGCTGACATAGTAGTAGATCGCCAACGTCAAGAAGAAGAAGGTGATCCCGACAAGGACAATTTCGATGTAAAGCAGACTCATGGCGTTCTCTTCCCTACTGGATCGAACCGCGCTCCCTCAACAACGGGAGAGCCGGGCGGTCCGATCAAGACCAGGCAGACTCAAAAAGATGGGCAGGCAGCTTGAATCCGTACTGTTCCAGGCGCTCGGAGAACCGGGGCCGGATCCCCGTTGGCCGGAACTGCCCCTGGACCTCCCCCTTCATGCCGACCCCAGTCCGGACATACTTGTAGACCTCCTGCATGGTGATGACCTCACCTTCCATGCCGAGGATCTCCGAGACGCTGACCACCTTACGGGATCCGTCTCCCATGCGGGATACTTGCAGGATCAGGTGGATCGCGGAGCTGATCTGTTGTCGCATCGCCCGATCGGAGATGCGCAGGTTTGACATCGCGATCATCGTCTCGAGACGGGAGAGAGCGTCGCGGGGGGTGTTGGCGTGGATGGTCGTCATTCCCCCATCGTGGCCGGTATTCATCGCCTGGAGCATGTCGATCGCTTCCTCGCCGCGGACCTCCCCGACAATGATCCGATCGGGCCGCATGCGCAGGGAGTTCCGCAGCAGGGATCGCTGCGTGATCTCGCCCTTCCCCTCGATGTTCGGAGGACGGGTCTCCAAACGAACGACGTGGGGCTGCTGCAGAAGAAGTTCCGCTGAGTCTTCGATCGTCACCAGTCGCTCGTTATGGGGAATGAAACCGGAAAGGGAGTTGAGCATCGTCGTCTTTCCAGCTCCCGTTCCCCCGGAGATCAGGATGTTGAGGCGCGCCTTGACGCAGGCTTCGAGCAGTTGGACGAGCTGTGGGGTCAACGCATTGAGATCGAGCAGGTCCTTGATCGTCAGGGGATCGGTTCCAAACCGGCGGATGGAGAGAACGGGGCCGTCGAGCGCAAGTGGCGGAATGATCGCGTTGACGCGGGATCCATCCGCCAGCCGCGCATCGACCATCGGGGAGGACTCATCGACACGCCGTCCAATCCGGGAGACGATCCGATCGATGATCTGCAACAAGTGCACATCATCCCGAAACCGGACCTTGTCGACCTTCTCCAGTCGGCCCCGCCGCTCGACAAAGATCTGATGCGGGCCATTGACGAGGATATCGGAGATCTGGCGGTCGGCGAGGAGCGGTTCGAGCGGCCCCAAGCCGAAGAGTTCGTGCGTCACCGCCGTGGTGACCATCTCGCGCTCAAGTGCGTTGAGCGGAGTCGTCTCCTCCCGCAACAGGAGTTCAATGACCCGCTTGACTTCATTGCGGGCAGCTGCTGAATCGGTCCGCTCCGTCTCCTCCAGCTTGCGCAGATCGAGGCGATTGATCAACCGGCGATGCACTCGCTCGATGATCTCATTCAACTCGTTCTGCTCCCGCTCCCCCGTCACCGGAGGCTTGTTGAGCTGGAGGTTCAATCGTTCTGTCAGTGCCATGCCTTCTCCCTACCGGGGGCTCTCGTGAGGTGGGTCCTTCTTCCCGCGACCCAGCGTCTAATCCATTCAGTCTTCTTAACGCAGTCTTCTTAACACAGTCTTGTCAATTCAATCGTCAGCTCAATGGCTCGATCGTCGATCGAGCCGTATGCCTCGCCGCCCTGCCCGTAAGGCTATGAGCCAGACCCTTCACTGGAACCTGCGGACGGTTTGGGATCTCCGAGGAGTCCTGTCAGGAGCCCCGTCAATCCTCGTGCGGGCTTCTTTGCTTGCACCTGCGGGTCGGCCATCGAACGGGAAGGAGGCTGATTGCCGCGCCCCGTCAGCTTGTCGGCAATCGTCTGGATATCGTGGACCACCCGTGATTGGGTCTTCGACAAGACCAGCGGCTCTCCCACGTTGATCGAGGCGATCACCGCGTGATAATCGTTGGCGATGGTCGCATAGACGGGAGTCTCCAAGACCTTCTCGACCTTTCGTACGTCGAATTCGGGCGATTTGACAAAGCGGTTGATGACCAACCGGATTCGATCCTGGCTGTAGCCAAAGAGTCGGAAGATGTCGAGCGCCCGTTTGGCACTGCGGATCGCCGGAATATCGAGGGTCATCAGGAGGATCAGGTCGTCGGCCGCATCGAGCGCCGCCACGGTAATATCGTTAAGGACCCGCGGCGGATCGATGACGACGTAATCGGACTGCGAGCGCAAAAGCGTGATCGCCCGGGTGACGTGCTCGACGCGGATGTCCTCCTCCTTGGTAATCTCAGTTGGAGCGGCGAGGAGGGAGAGATACTTCGATCGTTGCGTCAGGTAGTTCCCGAGCAACTGATCGTCGAGCCGATCGAAATTGCGGACGACATCGTGAATGGAGTAGTTCGGCTCCAGGCCGAGGTAGAGCGGCTGATCACCTGCCTGCAGATTGAGGTCGATGATGGTCGAGCGCTTGCCTCCGGGTCTGGTCAACGTCGCCGCGAGATTGGCGGCGAGGAAGGTGGTGCCGCAGCCTCCCTTGCTGGAGTAGACGGCGACGACCCGGCCGAGCGTCGACTCCTCCGGGCGATGTACCTCCCGCTCGACGCGCTCAAAGACCTTGGCAACCTCTCCCGTGTCGAATGGTTGACGCAAAAAGTCGATCGCCCCACTGCGCAACGACTCGAGAATCAGGTCTGGAGAATGGTTCTCACTGGAGCAGATGATGACCGTCGCCGGGAGTTCCTGCCGAATCCGCTGGACAAGCTGAAAGGAGTGGTGCACATCCCCATTGAGCAGCACCAGCGCGACTTGGGGACGGAGGCGGTTCATCTCCTCCAGCACCTGCGGCGCGTTGGGCAACTCCGCAACAATCGCCACTACCGACAGATTGTGGCTGGCGCTGCGCAAAAGCACCCGTTCCTGCTGGGTCAGGCTCCGTCCCAGAACTACAACTGAGATCGCATTTGGCACGGTCTTTCTCGTCCTTACTCCGCGTCGCCCGCGGACTTGCATCGTCTGGTCCAGCTAACTTGCCTACTCGCCAAAAGGTCTCCCGGGGAGAAAGAGGGGGCAGGATCTGCAACGGAAGAGTCGCGAGCAGTCCAGAAACGGCCCAAGGGGGATGGCGTGGCCATTCATTGGCGGAGAAGATGGAGGGCGCTGAACACTCCTCTCATCTGATCGGCATCGGTTCTTCCCGGTCGGCAAACCGTCGTTCTCTCCTCAAAAGGAAGCAATGTCCTTGCCGCCTTCTCTCTAACGTCTTCTCTTGCCTTGCCTTCTCTTCTCAAGGCCCTCTTTCGGCCTTCTTTCCGGCTGCTTTTGACGTTTCTTACTCCGACCAACGTTCGCTTCACCGAACTGCCTTCCGATTATATTCGTCTCCCAACCGAAACACCAATCTAAAAAAAGGCCTCCTTTCGGGGTGACCTGATCCAATCCCGCCTGAGAGGATGCTTGACCGGTCTCAGATATTCGCCGGTCGTAACTACTCACGGCATCGATGAACTTCAAGGGATCCTGTCTTCTTCTTAGTGATCTCTGTGATCTCTGTGCCTCGGTGGTGGAATGAATTCTTCCGTTCTGACGTTGGTCGCTGGTTGGCCCAGTCCACTTTCTGATCTTCCTCTCCGTGAGTAGTT